>JAZNIQ010000033.1:0-3397 GCA_045577555.1 Candidatus Fimenecus sp. | reverse complement strand
TTCCTTAAAAAATTATATCAGCCGAAGATAAATCTCCGGAAGATATCTCGAATGAGATCAATAAAGACCACAGCAAACAACGGGATCAGAGCACAGCAAATATAATAAATATACTGCTGATCACCGTAGCTGGTATTCCCTTGATACACATGATTGATTATCTGTTGAATGATATCGTACATCACATTACCTCCGAATAACTACCTAAATAGTTAAAATATTCGCACTCATCACTTAATTGCTCTAGAATTTCATAAAATGCGTTATCATAAACTGACACGGACATATCAAAATAGAACATAAATTCAAAATCTTTGTTTTGCATAGGTCGGCTCTCAAGTTTAATTACATTTATGCCCAATGCATAAAACTGTGCAAGAGTGTGATAAAGCGAACCGGGACGATGCGGAAGTGTTAACACAAAGCTTGTTTTATCTGCACCGGGATAGATTTCAAGGTCTTTTGAAATACAAATAAATCTTGTATAATTATTATCCTTATTCTGAATACTGTCTGAAATCAGAGTCATATCATATAAATCACGACAATTTTCAGAAGATATTGCGGCCACATCTGTGCGACCACTTTCCATAACCAATTTTGCTGCCATAGCAGTGTTTTCGCAAATATTTACTTTTATATTGCTGTGTTTTCTTAAAAATTCACTACACTGATTAATTGCCTGTTCGTGAGAATAAATCTCCTTGATTGAGTCAAGGGTTACACCTTTATTTCCCAAAAGACAATGATTTATTTTAAGACGGAAGCTCTTTACAATATAGAAATTATGCTCCGCCATTAAATCATAAACATTATTCACACTACCTGCGGTGCTGTTTTCAATAGGAAGAACACCATATCTGCAAAGTCCTTTTTCAACTGCATTGACAACATCATACCAAGTTTTAAAATATGAAACCGTTGGATATTTAAAGAGTTTTTCACAGGCAATTCCTGAATATGCACCCTCAACACCCTGACAAGCCACCATTGCTTTTTGAGGAAAAAGCTTTTCTGTTTTCTCAACAGCATTTTTGATTTTTTGGGTTAAAGCATTGTCACCATAAAGATATTTGTGCTGATAAGATTTGGAAACAGTCATAATAGTATCATAGAGCACACGGGAATAAACATCTAATTCCTCACCCGCCATATTGCCTATGCGGTTAAGAAGTTCTGCCTCTCTTTTAGTGTCAAGCACAGGCATTTTGTTTTCCTTTTTATACTTTGCAACGTCAAGACAGGTTTCCATTCGCTCTTTCCAGAGTTTAATTATTTTATTATCAATTTCATTAATTTTTTCTCTGATTACTGAAAGGTCTTCCATTTATAATCACCTTTGATTAAAGTATTATATCCAATAGAGTAATAGCCGTTACTGCTTCTACTACGGGAACTGCTCTTTGCACTA
Organism: Candidatus Fimenecus sp.; assembly: GCA_045577555.1. Lineage (GTDB taxonomy): Bacteria > Bacillota > Clostridia > Oscillospirales > Acutalibacteraceae > Fimenecus. The sequence continues at coordinate 1,986 of JAZNIQ010000033.1, read as the reverse complement.
TACAGGGGTCATGTCTGCCCTGAATCTGTATTTTCTTTTCTGTTTTGTTTGTTAGGCTTACACTGTTCTGTTCTTTGAAAATTGACGGAGTCGGTTTAATTGCCGTTCTGAAAACTATCGGCATACCATTTGTTATTCCACCATTTATACCACCTGCATTATTGGTAGTTGTTCTGATTTCACCGTCTGCAATGGAAAAATCATCATTGTTTTCGCTACCGTAAAGGTCAGTTGAAGAAAATCCGTTACCGAATTCAATACCTTTGACAGCAGGAATGCCGAAAATATTTTTGGAAAGTTTGTTTTCAATGCCGTCAAACATAGGATTCCCGAAACCTGCTTTTACTCCTGTTACGGCACACTCAACAACTCCGCCAACAGAATCGCCCATATCTCTTGCTTTTTCAATTTCAGCAATCATAAGTTTTCCCTTTTCGTCATTAATTACAGGAAAATCTTTTTCTGCAATATTCCATTGACCTACATTTACAAAATCAATTTTATCGTCATAAACATTTTTGATTTTTTGAATATGCGCCTGAATTTCAATATCCATTTCGTTTAAAATCTGCATACAAACTGCACCTGCAAAACAGAGCGGTGCTGTGAGTCTGCCTGAAAAATGTCCTCCACCCGAAACATCGTTAAATCCATTGTATTTCACATAGGCAGAATAATCTGCATGGGATGGTCTTGGAGTATCAATAATATTATTGTAATCGGCTGAATGTTGATTTTCATTATATATAACCATACAGAGAGGCGCTCCACAGGTAACGCCATTTATAAGCCCCGAAAGAATTTCAGGCTTATCGCTTTCTTTTCTCTGAGTTGAAATAGAATTTTTACCGGGAGCACGTCTGTCCATAAATTTCATGACTTTTTCCATATCAATTTTCTTACCTGCAGGAAGTCCGTCAATCACAACACCTATTCCTTTTGAGTGGGATTGACCGAAAACTGATATTTTAATTTTATCACCTGTCATTGATGACATCTGCATTACCTCCCATTTTATTATAATCAGAAAAGAAATCAGGGTATGATTTCTCAACTGCATTATTATCTGTTATTTCTATGTTTCCCTTACAAAGAGTGGCCAGAATTGATGCGGACATAACAATTCTGTGGTCATTATAGCCATTTACAATACCACCCTGCAAATCTTTTTTACCGCGTATCACTATTCCGTCAGCGGTTTCTTCTGCATCTGCTCCGACGGATAAAAGCATATCAACAACTGATTTTATCCTGTCACTTTCTTTAATGCGAAGTCGTTCCGCTTTGATAATCCGTGTTTCACCCGTAAGGGCAGTTGACACAACTGAAATAATCGGGACTAAATCAGGTATATCAGATGCATCAACTGTAATACCATTCAATTTGTTCTTTTTAACTGTAATTTCCTTTTCATTTATATCTATATCAGCACCCATTGAGAAAAGAATTGATAAAATACTTTTATCCCCTTGGGGTGAATTAATGTCCAAATCTGTTACGGTCACACCTCTTTCGCTTAACGCACCTGCGCAGAGGAAAAAAGCTGCATTTGACCAATCGCCATCAACTGTAATTTCACAAGGCGAAAGAAATTTCTGATTACCTTTTATTATGTATAAGTTCTCTTTTTCTTCAATTTCAATTCCGAATTTTTTAAGGACACAAATTGTAATATCAAGATATGATTTTGACTCAACAGGAGGAATTAGTTTTATCTTACTGTCACCGTGCAGCATTGGTAAAGCCAACAAAAGACCTGTTATGAACTGTGAACTGACATTGCCACAGAGTTCATATTCCCCCGGCTGCAATTTCCCTGTCAAATGCAAAGGAAATAAATTATCAGTATGGAAGGTTACTCCTTTTTTCTCCATTTCCTCTTTTAAAGGGGAAATTGGTCTTTTGGGTAATCTGCCATGACCTGAAATTATGGCATCCACATCCAATGCAGATACCAAAGGCATTAAAAATCGTAAAGTTGAACCG
>JAZNIQ010000032.1:0-2903 GCA_045577555.1 Candidatus Fimenecus sp. | reverse complement strand
GCGATAATGCAAGCTTTACCGAGTTCGTGTGCAATACCTGCAACCTTTGAATCCTGCTCCGTAAAACCTTCTGCCGCATCAATCATAATAACGCACACATCGGCACGTTCAACTGCCATACGGGCACGGATTACGGAATATTTTTCAATCTGGTCTTCAACCTTGCTTTTACGTCGAAGACCCGCTGTATCAATGAACATAAAAGAGCCGTGTTCATTATCAATGTAGGTATCCGTAGCATCTCTTGTAGTACCTGCAATATTGGAAACGATTACACGCTCCTCACCTGCAATTTTATTGATGAGTGAAGATTTACCCGCATTAGGTTTACCAATCACAGCAACTTTTACAGTATCGTTTTCTTCCTCTGTTTCTGTATCTTCAGGTAAATATTCCAACACTTTATCAAGCAAATCACCTGTACCGTGACCATGAGCTGCTGAAACCTGAATCGGATCACCAAGACCTAAATTATAGAATTCATAGAATTCTGCAGGAGGTTCACCCAAAGAGTCTGCTTTATTAACACAGAGGATAATTGGTTTATTACTCTTTATGAGCATTGTTGCAACTTCTTCGTCAGTAGCAACAACACCTGTTCTCACATCTGTTACAAAAACGATAACATCGGCACTATCAATAGCAAGTTGTGCCTGACGACGCATCTGGGATAAAATAATATCGTCTGAATAAGGCTCAATACCACCTGTATCAATAAGCAACATTTCGTGACCAAGCCATTCACAATCACCGTAAATTCTGTCACGGGTAACGCCCGGTGTGTCGTCAACTATTGAAAGTCTTTTACCTATGAGTTTATTAAAAAGTGTACTTTTACCTACATTTGGACGACCAACAATCGCCACTACGGGTTTTGCCATTATTCCACCCCCAAAATATCTTTTAAAACCTGACCTCCGTCACCGCCGGTCAGAATAATTTTCGTATTTAATCTTTCTTCCAACTCCTCGACAGTCATATCGTCAAGAAATTTATTTTTATTTTCAGTATGATTTGTATAATCACTAATCATTGAACTCGGCAAAAACAAACATTCACCCAAATTGCAGTCCTTTAACTGTTCATAAAGGTCAATTCCTGTTACAAGTCCTGAAACGGTTATAGTTTCACCAAAAAAGTTATTGATTATTTTTTTTACCTGAATTTCTGTTTTATATTTTTCCTCTGCCTTTTTACAAAGTTCACAAAGAAATGGATAGAAATCAACGCCTGTTGCCAGAGTAACTTTTTTGTATATTGATTTTTTGTTCAAAAATGCCAGTTCATCGAGAAAATCATCACAGAAAGAACGAACTAAACCCACACCATTATCAAGTTGAGGATAGCCGTCATAATAATCGGCTGATGGTAATTCTCTTTCGGCCTTAATGAAAAATTCATCGGCAGGATAACACAGTCCCATACCAAATTCTTTACGGAATCTGTTGGAATACTCCTCAATAATATCAATGGTTTGCCCTGCTGTTTCTTTGTTATAAGGCATAAGTTTTGTAAGTCCGTCACGGAATTTTGTAAGTCCCACAGGCACTGCCGCAATACTCTGGACTGACGGATAAAATGCGGATAACTCCTCAATACTTCTTCTCAGTTCTTCACCGTCATTAATTCCGGGACAAAGTACAAGCTGAGTATTCATTTTAATACCCGCATCTGCTAATCTTTTAATAATCTCAAGGCTTTTACCTGCATTTTTGTTTTTCATCATCTGAACCCTGAGTTCAGGATTCATTGTGTGAACAGAAATATTGATAGGACTTATATGCATTGAGGTTATGCGCTGAATTTCATGTTCAGAAATGTTTGTAAGTGTAATGTAGTTACCAAAAAGGAATGATAATCGACTGTCATCATCCTTAAAATAAAGACTCTCACGAAGTCCTTTAGGCAACTGGTCAATAAAACAGAAAATACACTTGTTTTTACAATGCTGTTGCTTATCCATAAGGTAAGTTTTAAACTCAAGACCGCAATCAGCAGATTTTGGTTTAACTACTCTGTATTTTCCGTCAACACATTTAAAGGTAAGAGTGAGGTTTTGTTCTGCCATATAAAAATCATAATCAAGGACATCCATAATCTCATTCCCGTTAATTTTTAAAAGTTCATCCCCCGCTATAATTCCTTTTAATTCACAAATTGAACCTTTTTTTACATTACTGACTTTTACTGACACAAAACTCACCTACTTTCGAGCAAGACTAAAAGGCGGAGAGAAATCGTTCTTTCCGCCTTCTTAAATCAAAAGATAATTCTAAAGGAATTAAGCCTCTTCTTTAAGAGCAACAACCTGTCTTCCCTTATACTGTCCGCATTCACCGCAAACTCTGTGAGGTCTCTTGTACTGGCCACAGTTTGGGCACTTTACAAGCTCAGGAGCTGTCATCTTCCAAACGTTTGAACGTCTCTTATCTCTTCTTGTTTTTGAAACTCTTCTCTTAGGTACTGCCATGTGGGGCACCTCCTTAATATAAATGAAATATAAAATTAACTAATCTTCAAGCAACTGTAACAAAGCTGCCATTCGCGGGTCAACATCTTTTTTACAGTCACAAGGACCTTCATTAAGATTTTTACCGCATTTGGAACAAAGTCCCTTACAATCTTCATCACACAAAAATCTTAAGGGTAATGAAAAGATTATGTCTTCACTCACAAGTGAAGCGATATCAAGCACCGAATCCTCAACAACGATATAATCGTCATTTTCTTCGTTAATGAGGTTGTTGGCAAGTAAATGCTGAATTTCCACCTGAAAGTCTTTCTTAAAACCCTCAGCACAACGACTGCAAACCACGGTTGCTGAAAACTTTGCTATACCTGACAACGACACAATCCCCGTGTTATTCTCGATTTTACCACTAACCGCAATACCCGGTGTGTCA
>JAZNIQ010000031.1:0-13977 GCA_045577555.1 Candidatus Fimenecus sp. | reverse complement strand
GTACCCATTATTTCGGTAGTGCTTATTATCGATGCAATTCTGGCACAATCAAACAATGGTGTGCGTATAAGTTTTAATGCATAAAATTAACGGAGAATGACTGAAAATCATTCTCCGCTTTTTTATTTTTGTTGTATATTTATTTCTCCGTTTTCATTCATTACACAGATATAAGACTTGCCTTTTTCAATGGATTTTTCAAGAATTTTTTCGGAAAGCATATCTTCTATTTTTGTCTGAATAGCTCTCTTTAGCGGTCTTGCGCCATAGATTTTATCATATCCTGCCTTTGAGATATAATCGACAACGCTTTCATCAAACGTCATACTGATTTCAATAGCATCCATTCGTTTCTCTAATCCATTTAAAAGACGTTTTGCAATCTCTTTGATATCATTCTCGGTAAGTCTTGTGAAAACGATTGTATCGTCAATTCTGTTGAGAAATTCGGGACGGAAAGTGTTTTTAAGTTCGCTCATTACAGCATCTTTAATTTTATCTTCTGAACGGTCATTCTCATTTGTCGTGAAACCGAAAGATGCTTTTTCTTCATTAATAAGCCTTGCACCAACATTGGAAGTCATTATAATAACGCAGTTTTTAAAATCCACTCTCCTACCCTGCGAGTCAGTTAGAATACCGTCATCAAGGATTTGCAGAAGCGCGTTAAAAACATCGGGATGAGCCTTTTCAATCTCATCAAAAAGGATTACCGAATATGGTTTTCTGCGGACTTTTTCAGTAAGCTGTCCACCTTCATCAAATCCCACATACCCCGGAGGTGAGCCGATAAGTTTTGAAACCGTATGCTTTTCCATAAACTCGGACATATCAAGGCGTATCATAGCATTTTCGTCACCGAACATTGCCTCACTGAGAGCCTTTGTAACCTCTGTTTTACCAACACCTGTAGGACCGCAGAAAAGGAATGTGCCGATAGGTCTTTTAGGGTCTTTAAGGCCTGCTCTGCCACGACGGATTGCTCTTGCAATGGCTGAAACTGCTTTATCCTGCCCCACAATTCTCTTATGAATTTCATCTTCCATACGGAGAAGTCTTTCACTTTCTTCTTCAGTCATCTGACTTACGGGGACTCCTGTCCAGCCCGATACAATTTCTGCAATTTCCAATTCCGTTACCGCCAGATCACGGCTTGTATCCGCTGACTGCCATTTTGCTTTTTCGGAATTATACTTTTGAGTAAGTTCTTTTTCCTTATCACGAAGCAGGGCTGCTCTTTCAAAATCCTGTTGATTTACTGCCATCTCTTTTTCTGCTGAAAGAGATGCAATTTGTGTTTCCATCTCTTTTATTTCAGGCGGTGGAGTTGAAGATTTAAGTCTTACACGTGAAGCGGCTTCATCAATTAAGTCGATTGCCTTATCCGGCAAAAATCGGTCACCGATATATCTGTTTGAAAGTGTCACAGCACTTTTTACTGCTTCATCAGTAATTTTCACTTTATGATGTGCCTCATATTTATCGCGAATACCCTTTAAAATCTCAACTGCATCCTCAACTGACGGCTCACCTACCGTAATCGGTTGGAAACGACGTTCAAGTGCCGCATCCTTTTCGATATTTTTACGATACTCATCAATAGTCGTTGCACCGATTAACTGCAACTCACCACGTGCAAGTGATGGCTTGAGAATATTTGCGGCATCAACAGCACCTTCTGCACTACCCGTGCCTATGAGTGTATGAACCTCATCAATAAAAAGAATAATATCTTTTGAGTTTTTCACTTCATCAATTACGCCTTTGATTCGTTCTTCAAAATCACCTCTGTATTTTGTTCCTGCAACCATGCCCGTAAGGTCAAGGGAAACTATACGTTTATCCTTTAAAAGTTCAGGCACTTGACCTTTAGCAATTTTAAGAGCCAAACCCTCTGCAATGGCAGTTTTACCCACGCCGGGCTCACCGATTAAGCAGGGATTATTTTTACTGCGACGGCTGAGAATCTGAACAACTCGCTGAATTTCGTTTTCTCTGCCTATAACCGGGTCGATTTTATTTTCCCTTGCAAGACTTGTTAAATCCCTTGAATATTTTTCAAGTTGTGAATTTCCGTTTTTGCCGTGCTGACTGCCTGTTTTTCCCGCTCCGTTTTTATTGCTGACGGAATTTGCCAAATCTTTTAAAAGACTTTGAGGACTCACACCCGAACGGTTTAAAAGCTGACAGGCATATCCGTTACCTTCACGACAAATTGAAATAAGAATATGCTCTGTACCCGCAAGGGACTGTCCCATTGAATTTGAAAGCATCAACGCACTTTCAACAATATGCTTACTTCTCGGAGTAAAATCGGATGGTGTAAGTTCTGTGGGCATTCCGGCACCGACTGTTTCGCAGATTATGTCATATATTTTACGGTAGGTTATGCCTTTAGTGAATAAAAGTTTTCCCGCAACGGAATCTGTACTGTCTAAAAGTCCTAAAAGAAGATGTTCACTGCCGATGTAAGTGTGTCCCAAATCCTCTGCTGTTTCAAGGGATTTATTAAGAGCCATATTTGCTTTTTCGCTGAATCCTGTAAAATTATACATAATATCACCTCAATCAAATGTATTAAAAAGCGGTAGCCTTATAGAGCCACCGCTTTAAATCAGTTCATTTTAGTTCTTACTTCTGTTGCTCGGATTATATCTCTCTCCTGTGTGGGAAGTTTTTGACCTGCTCTCGAGTTAATGCTTGCCGGTTGCATTGAAATCATAAGTTCATTGATAATTTCAATAGGTACATTGACTTTACCCGCAACAGAACCAAGTCTGACAAGTGAAAGATTTTCCATTAACTCCTTGGTTGAAAGAAGTCTTGCCCATTTCAAAGTACCATAAGCACGGAAAATTGCATCTTCAGTATCAATGGATTTTAAAATTTCCTCACGGGCAGTACGCTCCTGAGCACAGAGTTGTAAAGTGATGGCTTTTAAGTTTTTAATTGCAAATTCCTCGGAGATACCGAGTGTTATCTGGTTACTTAACTGATACATATCCCCGATGGCTTTTGTTCCTTCACCAAATGCACCTCGGAATGTAAGTCCCAATTTAGATACGGTGTTAATTAGTTTATGAATCTGCCCATTCATTGTAAGTGCAGGAAGATGCAACATTACAGATGCACGCATACCCGTACCCAGATTTGTTGGGCATTGAGTTAAGTATCCTATTCTTTCATCAAAGGCATAGGGTAATTTTTCACCAATTATGTCGTCAATTTCATCAGCTACCTGATAAGCCTCTTCAAGTGCAAATCCTGATTTCATTACCTGTAATCTAATATGGTCTTCTTCATTGAGCATTATACATATATCTTCTTCAGGTGAAATCATCAATGCTCTGCCGTTATTATCGGATGCAAATTCAGGGCTTATGATATGACGTTCTGCCATAGATGCCGCCTCGAAACGAGCGAGAGTTTTCATCTCTACAAAACGAAGATTATATTTGTTTTCCTTTTCAAGTGCATCCTTAATAATATTATTAAGTTCAATTCTGCTTTTAGTATTCAATTTGTTTGGAAAAGGATATTCACTTATATTTCTTGCAAGGCGGATACGGGTGCTTACAACAATATCACTTTGTTCACCAACGCCGATATACCATTTACTCATTTCTTGCACCATCCTTTAAACTGTTGATTTTATCGCGAAGTTCTGCGGCTTTTTCAAAATTTTGTTCCTGTATTGCAATTTTAAGCTCGTTTTCAAGATTTTCAAGTGTATCCACTTGTGTGTTGACCTCCGCCTTGATTACTGTAGGATTTTTACCCTCGTGGCGAGTTTTACCATGAATTCGCTGTAAAGACGGTAAAAGCTTGTCGTAAAAGGTTGTATAACAATCCGCACAACCGATTTTTCCGCTATTTACAATATCGTTAAAGGTGTTACCGCATTTTTCACAACGAACAGTTCTTGAACTGAGTGTTGCAACCTGTGGCTCATTGAAAAATGAACCGAGCAAATCACCAAAAGTGTTTCCGAATCCACCGAATACATCAGTATATCCAAGTGCTTTTGCACAGTCAATGCAAAGATGTGCCTCTGCTGACTCACCGTTTATAATTCTTTTAACATGAGTTGTTGCCTCATATTTTCCACAATTCTGACATAACATAAAAATCACTCCTTAAAGAATATTGAGTATCATTTGCTTAAAGATTGATGCACGGAGAATATCACCGTATTCTCTGGGAATTTCCCGATATGCATTCCCTGTCAATGATGACAAAAAGATTTTTACACTTTTTTCATCAAGTATATCACGGTCATACATATTTTTAAGATGTGCGCGGCAAGTGTTTTCATCCAACGTGCGACCTATAGAATTTATAAGGTGCATTTTAATAGAATTTCTGTCATAACTTGCTCTTGTAATCTTGATATATCCACCGCCACCGCGTCGACTCTCCACAATATAGCCGTGTTCAGGTGTAAAGCGGGATGAAATAACATAGTTAATCTGACTTGGAACACAACCGATTTTCTGCGCCAATTCATTTCGTTGAATTTCCGTATATCCATCTTCTTCCAGCATATCAGAAATCATAGAAGCGATTATATTACTGATATTCAATTTAAATCCCCCTTTAAACTATATTAATCAAAGTTTGACTTTGACTTTCTTTGACCTTTCTATTTATTATTATAACCATTATTTTCACATTGTCAAGGTCAAAAAAGGTCAAATTTTAAAAATTCACAATTTTTTAATATTTTAAGTCATCCGTGGCAGGATTTTCTATTAATTTGCCGTTTTCAGTAAATCTTGAACCGTGGCAGGGACAATCCCACGTATGCTCGGCAGAATTCCATTTTAAAGCGCACCCGAGATGGGGACATCTTTTCTTTGACGGAGTTAAAAGTCCCACAGCAGACTCAAAAACATTTACAGGTAATTGGATAGTGAGCATACTGCGTGACGGAGAAAAAAGTTCCTGATATTCACTTCTGTTTTCAGAAATCAAGTCACAAAGCACCTGTGCGGCAACCATTGAAGAAGTCATACCCCATTTGTTGAATCCTGTTGCAACATAAATATTGGGTGTTTGGGCAGAATATGTGCCTATATAAGGAACAGAATCAAGGCTCATACAATCCTGTGTTGCCCAATGATATTTTTCAGGACAAGAGGGATAATGAACGGCTGAAAAGGAACGCAATTCCCGATAATTTCCTCCCTCCTTACCTGTACGATGGTCACCACCACCTACCAAAAGATAATTTTTATAATTACGGAATGACATTCCTGACTTTGCTTCATCCACATACATTCCGTTAATTTTAGGACCGTTGTCAAGTGCGATTACATATGACCTTTCCTGATAGAGTTTAACAAAATATGAGCCGTGTTTGTTCATAAAAGGAAAATGAGTTGCCACAATAAAATAATCTGCAGTGACTGTTCCGCTGAATGTTATGGCTTTATTGTCACGAATTTCAATAACCTTAGTATTTTCATAAATACTTAATTCTTTTACTATATGGGACAAAAACTGCAAAGGGTTAAACTGTGCCTGATGCTCAAACTTTACAGCTCCTGCAATTTCAACCGGTACGGGAATTTCTTCACAGAAATCGGGGTCAAATCCAAGTCTTACCAAAGCGTGTAGTTCATTTTCAATTTTACCTAAACTGTTGACGGAATAGACATAATTATCCTTTGTCTCAAATTCGCAAGAAACATTTTTACAAACTTCACGATATTTTTTAACAGCATTTTCATTTGCCTGTAAATAGAGTTTTGCTTTTTCTATACCAAAATTTTTTATGAGTTTATTATAAATCAATCCGTGTTGTGAAGTTATTTTTGCTGTTGTATTCTGCGTTACGCCTTTGCAGACTTTGTCCGCTTCAAGCACAACACAGTCAATCCCCTTTTGTTTCAGCATATATGCTGAAAGAACTCCTGCTATGCCACCGCCAATAACAGCAACCGTTGTTTTTATATCTCCATTTAATTTTGGAAATTCTGGAAAATCTGACTGAGCAGTCCATACAGATAACATAATAATCACCTGTAATAGTATTGACAAAAAGACCGTCCTTAATTAAAAGAACGGCCTTTTATTTATCATTTAATTGAATTTCGGGAGATAATCACCATGAGCAACAATCAAATCATCAACCATCTTTTTGATTGTGTCAATATCAAGTTCACTACCTGTATGAGGGTCAAGCATTGCAGCCTGATAAATATGCTCTTTTTTGCCTGTAACTGCCGCCTCAATTGTAAGTAACTGCACATTGATATTTGTCATATTCATAGCAGCACATTGAACAGGTAATGCACCCACATGGCAAGGGTGAACACCTCTGCCATTTACAAGGCAAGGCACTTCAACACAGGCATTTTCAGGCAAGTTTGTAATAAGGTGACCTGTATTGAGCACATTTCCGCCAATCTGATACGGATTCCCCGTTACCATTGACTCCATAATTCTTGAAGCGTACTCCTTTGAGCGCTCATGCTCTTTTACACCTTTCTGGAGCATTTCTGCATAGTCCTTTTTCCACTTTTCAATCTGTTCTATACAACGGCGTGGATATTCATCAAGCGGAATGTTATATTTTTCAATGAGTTCGGGGTATTTACTCTTTATGTAGAACATATTGTACTCTGCATTATGCTCACTTGACTCTGTGCAGTAATAACCGAAATTCTTGATATAATCCATACGGACTTTATCATCTGCATCAGGTTGAGCCATATAGGCATCTACTCTTGATTTGATTTCCGGATAAAGGTCAACACCGTTTTTATCCTTAATTTCAAGAAGCCAACCCATATGGTTAATACCTGCAATAAGTTCTTTTCTACCCTCTAATTTGTCTTCCATATTGAGATTTTTAAGCAACCACTCTGAACAGCTCTGAACACTATGGCAAAGCCCCACTGTTTTAACACCTGTGTAACGAAGCATATAGCCTGTGAGCATTGCCATTGGGTTTACATAATTTAAGAAAAGTACGTCGGGACAAACCTCTTCCATATCATTTGCAAAAGCTTTCATAACAGGAATTGTACGGAGTGTACGCATAATTCCGCCGATGCCGAGAGTATCACCGATTGTCTGTCTTAAACCATATTTTTTTGGTACTTCAAAATCAATAATAGTGCAAGGGTCATAAAGACCGACCTGAATTGCATTGACAACAAAATTTGCACCTCTGAGTGCATCTTTTCTGTTTTCAACACCAACATAGCACTCAATTTTACCGTAACCACCCTTGGCTTTTCTCATCGCCTCAAGGATTACACGACTTTCTTCAAGTCTTTCGCCATCAATATCGTAAAGAGCAAAAACGCTGTCACGAAGTGCTTCTGTGCACATACAGTCACCTATAACATTCCTTGCAAAAACAGTACTGCCTGCTCCCATAAATGTAATTTTCATAAATTTTTTCCTCCCCTGTTTTAACCTGTTGCGATTTAAAACAAATCTGCAAACCATTTAAAATGATTATACAATAACTTTTCTGAAATTGCACTATATTTTTGAAAAAACGATTCCCCGAATCGTTTTCTTGACGCAAAAACTCTTCGAGTTCGAATCTCCGCCCTTTCGGGCAAAAAGAAAGAGTACACTTTTGTGTACTCTCTTTTTGGTGATCCACCGGAGCGACCGTCTGCTTCGGCTTCGCCTTGCATACTTCTGGCTCGGCTTTCGCCTCACCACTTTTTGCTAAAAACGATTCCCCGAATCGTTTTCTTGACGCAAAAACTCTTCGAGTTCGAATCTCCGCCCTTTTGGGCAAAAAGAAAGAGTACACTTTTGTGTACTCTCTTTTTGGTGATCCACCGGAGATTCGAACTCCGGACACCTTGATTAAAAGTCAAGTGCTCTGCCAACTGAGCTAGTGGATCATATATTCCCGATATTATCGGGATTTGTAATTAAAATTAAGCAAAAATCATTACGATTGATGCAACAAGAACGATTACTAAAAATACACCTGCAAAAATCTTTGTGAGAAATGCTTTTTTAGCCTCATCTGTTCTGCCCTTGTTTTTGCCGAAGAAAGATTCGGAAGAACCACCGGAAATGGCACCAAGTCCCTGCTGGTTACCCTCCTGCATAAGAACAAAAAGAACAATTAAAACCGCTAACACAATAAGTGCTACGCCGAAAACAATGTGATACCATGCCATAACGTGACTACCTCCAAACTACATATATTTCACAGCCTTGATATTCTATCACAGTCATATGAAAAATGCAAGTGTTTTTTAAAAAAAAATGACATTTTTTTCAATGAATTTTAATATGCTACTTTCATATAATAATTTTGCAGACAGCAAGAGATTTAATTTGCGTTTGCAAAGTTGTCTGCACCGACCGTTTAACGCGGTCGGTTTTGTTTTTACGGTTTATTTCAATACAGGCACTTCCGTTGTAATAAAATGGAATACGCCTGTAAACTTCCATTCTCCATCGACAACTTTCAGTCTGTAATCCAAATCCTGTGATTCACCGTCTATCGTTGATGTTATTGTAAAAACGCATTCAGAATCTGTATTTGTTTTTACTGTCAGCTTATGGTTTTCCCACGGGAGTTCTCCACCCTCAACTAACATAGCATCACCATACAATTTTCCATTATGCATTACATAATATTTTTCAATTATATTATCAAAAGAGTTTCTGTCAAAGTATTTTCCAAACTCTGTTTTAAGAGCCTCCACAGATGTTATTGCTGTTGAATCCACAATAAAATATTCTCTATCATCAATTTTTGTAACATTTTCCCAATCTACAACCAGATTATTAGCAGGACTTAACCACTCAACATATAATTTATATGCATTGTTATAAAGATCCTTTATTTCATTTTCGCTCAAAGAATTTTCATATGTCTCTTTTGATTTCCAATGTTCAATTACTTTTATTTCACCTTTTGAGGAGATATACAAAGATAAATCTATATTTTCGTCTGTAGATGAAATTATATTTGCCACATAATCTTCATATTTCGAATCATAATATACATCCTTAATTACACAATCGGAATCGGGATATTCCTTTTCAATGTATTCAAGAGCAGCATCTTTAGCAAATTTCTTTGAAATCGGATTACCAAAAAGAGAATTGGCAAGCGGCAACACACAAGCTATAATCACAACAGCAACAATGATACTGATAACAATTTTTGCTTTTTTTGATTTCATTACATATTCTCCTTTTTGTTTACTGTAATTTGAATATATCATTTTAATATGATTTTGTCAATAAAATGGTGGGAATGAGATCCCACCCTATCATATTCATTATGAAAGCATTCTTTTACAAAAAAGTGTCAGTGACAAAGCTGTATAAAAATACCGCGAGCCGATAGACACGCGGTATTACGAAAAGAACTATTTAAAATGTCAATTGTTCGCCTTGGTCTTCTGCGCTGAGTATCGCTCCTGCTGACGGAAGAGTTTTTGTTCTGTATCTGCCCGGCTTTACAAACTGACCTTCTTTAACATCGGAAACAGATTCCACTCTGTGACCTTTTTTAAGTGTCATTACAGCAACACCCTGACTGTCCTTTGTTGTTTTTGCAGAAATCGCACCTGAATTAAAGAGCAGGTATCTGCCTGCAGTTGATTTCATTACAAGTTCCTTATCTTCGGGAACATAAACTGCACTTACAATAGGACTCTTATCAGAATAAGCCTTAATCAGCTTTTTACGGTTTTGTTTTGTTTCGTAAGCAGAAATATCCACCTTTGCAACCTTACCATTCTGGAAGAAGAAAAGCATATAACCTTTATATTCCTTGACAACGGCCATATAGAGTGCTGTTTCGCCTTCTTCCATTGAAAGCTTTGTTGCCACATAGTCACCAAGCACACTTGCTTTTGTATCGTCAAACTCACAAGCACGGGATTTATAAACCTGACATTTATTTGTAAAGAAAAGAAGTTCAACGCTGTTAGTTGTTTCAACACTCATTACAATTTCGTCATTTTCTTTAAGTTTATGCTCACCACTCATACGAAGCGACAACGGAGTAATCTTTTTGAAATAACCCTCTTTTGTGAAGAAAACAGTAACGGGATAATCAGGAATTTCCTCGATTACCTCCTCATTTTCTTCAATTTCCTGTGCATATATTATTTCTGTTCTTCTGTCCTTACCGTATTTATCAACAACCTGATTAAGTTCACTCACAATAATTTTCTTAACTCGTGCCTTGCTGGAGAGAATATCTTCCATATCCTCAATCTGCTTTTTAAGGTCATCAACATCATTAAGGCGTTTCATAATGTATTCACGGTTAAGATGACGAAGTTTAATTTCAGCAACATATTCTGCCTGAATTTTATCAATGCCGAAACCAATCATCAAATTTGGCACAACTTCTGCTTCTTCTTCAGTTTCACGGACAATTTTAATTGCCTTGTCAATATCAAGAAGGATTTTTTGAAGACCTAACAAGAGATGTAATCTATCCTTTGCCTTAGTCAAATCAAAATAAACTCTGCGGTTTACACATTCAGTACGGAATGCAATCCACTCCGTAAGCAAATCTGCAACGCCCAAAACCTGTGGCACACCTGCAATAAGCACATTGAAATTACAAGAGAATGTGTCCTCAAGCGGTGTCATTTTATAGAGTTTTGCCATAAGTTTTTCTGCATCTGTACCGCGCTTTAAATCAATAGTGATTTTAAGACCTTTTTTATCAGTTTCATCACGGATGTCACTAATTTCACGGATAGAATTTGCCTTAACCTTTTCGATTACCTTGTCAATAATTGCCTCCGCAGTTGTTGTTGGAGGAATTTCAGTAATATCAATACAGTTATTTGCCTTATCATACTCGTATTTTGCTCTTACCTTAAAACCGCCACGACCTGTACGGAAAATCTCTGACATCTGGTCACGGTCATAAATAATTTTACCACCACCGATAAAATCGGGTGCTTTAAGCGTTTCCATAATGTCAAAATCTTTATCTTTAATAAGACCGATTGTAGTTTCACAGATTTCTCTAAGATTAAATGAACATATTGATGATGCCATACCAACGGCAATACCTGTATTTGAGTTTACGAGGATTGACGGAAATGTTACCGGGAGAAGTGTAGGCTCCTGCATTGTAGCATCATAGTTATCTACAAAATCAACTGTATCTTTATCAATATCACGGAATAATTCAGCTGAAATCTGTTCAAGTTTTGCTTCAGTATAACGGGATGCGGCAAAAGCCATATTTTTTGAATATGCTTTACCGAAATTACCCTTTGAATCAACATAAGGATGCAACAAACTCTCATTACCACGTGAAAGTCGCACCATTGTTTCGTAAATTGCTGCGTCACCGTGAGGATTCAGCTGCATTGTACGACCAACGATATTTGCTGATTTAACTCTTGCACCATTCAAAAGTCCCATTTTATACATTGTATAAAGGAGTTTTCTGTGTGACGGCTTAAGACCGTCAATTTCAGGAATTGCACGGGATACGATAACGCTCATAGCGTATGGCATAAAGTTTGTTTCAAGAGTTTCTGTAATATTCTGAGTAACTACTTCACCTGCACCGATTATATGAGCATTCAGTTGTTCTTCGGTAATTTCAGGTTCAACTGCTTTCTTTTTTCTTGCCATTCATATCCCTCCCTTATGAAATATCTGCAAGGTCAATATACATATGACCATTTTCTGCGATGAAATCTTTTCTGCCCTGTAAATCATCACCCATGAATAACTCAAATTTTTCATTCATAAGTGTTTCAATATATTCAGGTTCAACCTTAATAAGTCTTCGTGTTTTAGGATTCATAGTTGTCAGCCACATCATATCAGCATCATTTTCACCAAGACCTTTTGAACGCTGAACAGTATATTTAGCATTACCGATTTCAGTAAGCACATCTGCCTTTTCTTTCTCGGTATAGCAAAAATAAGTCTGGTCCTTACATCTGATTTCATAAAGTGGTGACTCGGCAATAAACACCTTACCCTCTCGAATGATTGTGGGCATAAGACGATGTATCATAGTAAGCAAAAGTGTTCTGATATGGAAACCGTCAACGTCGGCGTCGGTACAGATAATAACTTTATTCCATCTTAAATCGTCAATGTTGAATGAAGAAACATCTTTACTCTTTTTAGAATTAACCTCAACACCACAGCCAAGGACTTTAATTAAGTCAACGATAATATCACTCTTAAAAATTTTATCGTATTCACTCTTTAAGCAATTAAGAATCTTACCGCGCACAGGAATAATTGCCTGAAATGATGAGTCACGAGCCTGTTTACAAGCACCAAGAGCAGAGTCACCCTCTACTATAAAGATTTCTCTTTCGTTAACATCACGGCTACGGCAATCAACAAATTTTTCAACACGGCTTGTCATATCATTACTTGATTGCAATGTCTTTTTAATATTGATACGGGTGCTTTCTGCCTTGATTCTTGAACGCATATTAATAAGTACCTGATTTGTAATCTTATCTGCGTCAAGTTTGTTTTCAAGGAAGTAAATTTCAAGTTGCTGACGGAAGAAATCGGTCATTGCCTCTTGAATAAATTTATTTGTAATAGCTTTTTTTGTCTGATTTTCATAGGATGTCTGTGTTGAGAATGAAGAAACTACGAGAATCAAGCAGTCCTCAACATCCTGATAAGTGATTTTAGCATCACTTTTAACATATTTTCCATTGGTTTTAAGATAATTATCAATTTGATACACAAAAGCATTTCTAAAAGCTTTTTCTGGTGCACCACCGTGTTCAAGGAAGCTTGAATTGTGATAATATTCCTTTGCCTGAACTTTATTGGAAAAACAAACTGATGCAGTAAGTTTAACCTTATAATCCTTCATATCTGCACGGTCACGACCAATTCTTTCACTTGACCAGAACTGAACGGATGACATTTCTGTACCATTAGCAATCTCTTTTACATAATCAGTTATACCATTTTCGTAAATATACTCAAAAGTTTCAAAACTATTGCCTGAAATCTGATTTTTAAGAATAAATTTGATACCCTGATTTACAACCGATTGACGCTTAATTGTTTCCTGATAGTATTCAAGGGGAATATTAATATCAGTAAACACCTTCAAATCAGGTTTCCAACGGATACGGGTACCTGTATCCTTTTTGTTGTATGGTTCTTTCTGCATTTCGCCGGCAATTTCACCTTTTTCAAAGTGAAGGTTATATTTATAACCGTCCTTATGAACTTCAGCATCCATATACTCGGATGAATACTGTGTTGCACAAAGACCCAAGCCATTAAGTCCCAAAGAATACTCATAGCTTCCGTTTGCATCGTTTGTATTATATTTACTACCCGCGTAAAGTTCGCAGAAAACAAGCTCCCAGTTGTATCTGTCTTCTTTTTTGTTATAGTCAACAGGAAGACCTCTACCAAAGTCCTGAATCTCGATTGAGCCGTCAAGATAACGTGTTACAACGATTTTATCACCATAACCTTCTCTTGCCTCGTCAATGGAGTTAGAAAGAATTTCAAAAACAGCGTGTTCACAACCCTCAATACCGTCCGAGCCGAAAATAACGGCAGGGCGTTTGCGGACTCTGTCAGCGCCTTTTAATTGTGAGATACTTTCGTTACCATAAGATGCTTTTTTTGCCATACATTACATCCTTTACCAAAAATCGATAGAAAAAAATAAAAAACCACTAAATATTATACACTACATTTAGCGGTTTAGTCAAGTTATTGAGTTGTTAATACCCCAATATATTCAATTTACTATTTATTTGTTTTACGCTCAACCTTTGTTTTATTGCCTTTTTCGTCAACAATATACATATTGTCAAGCTGACCTGTAAGGCTACGCTTAAAACTATCAATATATTCACGGCGTAAAACTGCCTGTTCAGCCTTTTCTTCTTCTGTAAGACCAACTGTTTTCATTTTCTTGGCAAAGTCGGAGGCCAAGCGGTCTTAGGAAGACAATGTCATAAATCAACTCCTTGGCTCACAGAACGACATGGC
>JAZNIQ010000030.1:0-2440 GCA_045577555.1 Candidatus Fimenecus sp. | reverse complement strand
GATTGCCTTTATTGTGGTATCAGATGTAGCAATAAGGCTTGCGACAGATACAGACTTACAAAAGACGAGATTTTATCCTGTTGTGATGAGGGATATTCTTTAGGATTTCGTACTTTTGTAATGCAGGGTGGAGAAGATTTGCATTTTACCGACGAACTGCTTGTTGACATAATCGGTGAAATCAAGAAAAAATATCCTGACTGTGCCGTTACTCTTTCTCTTGGTGAAAGAAGTTTTGAAAGTTACAAAAAATTGTATGATGCAGGTGCAGACAGATATCTCCTTCGTCACGAAACGGCAGACGAGAAGCATTACAATAAATTACATCCCGAAAAAATGAGTTATAAAACCCGAATGGAATGTCTTGAAAATCTTAAAAAAATCGGTTTTCAGACGGGATGTGGATTTATGGTTGGCTCACCTTATCAGACAACAGAAAATCTTGCAAAGGATTTAAAGTTTATTGAAGAATTTTCACCCCAGATGTGTGGAATCGGACCATTCATTCCTCATAATGCCACAGAGTTCAAGAACTTTAAAGCAGGTGATGTGGAATTGACTTGCTTTCTGCTTTCCATAATCAGGCTTATAAAACCTGCAATTCTGCTTCCTGCCACAACGGCATTGGGTTCGGCAGAGCAGGGCGGTAGAGAAAAAGGCATATTATGCGGAGCAAATGTTATTATGCCTAATCTTTCACCCCAGAGTGTAAGAAAAAAATATGAGCTTTATAACAATAAGTTAATCAGCGGAAATGAATCCGCACAGGAAATTGAAAATCTAAAAAACAGTATGAAAAATATCGGTTATGAAATTGTAACAGACCGAGGAGATATAAAGGAGAATTGATATGGCTTATAATCCCAAATCTTTAAAGGCTGAAGAATTTATCAGTGATGAAGAAATACTTGCAACTCTCCAATATGCTGAAGAAAACAAGCATAATGCAGAGTTGATTGATGAAATTTTAGAAAAAGCAAGACCTAAAAAGACAGAACAAGGCACAATCTGTGCAGGTCTTTCTCACCGTGAGGCAGCAGTTTTACTTCTTTGTGACATTCCTGAAAAGAATGAAAAAATGTTTAAACTTGCCGAAGAAATCAAACTTGCTTTTTACGGTAACCGTATTGTAATGTTTGCACCTCTTTATCTTTCAAACTATTGTGTAAACGGCTGTGTTTACTGTCCTTATCATTATCAGAACAAGCACATCTGTCGTAAAAAACTTACACAGGATGAAGTCCGTCAGGAAGTTATTGCTTTGCAGCATATGGGACATAAACGCCTTGCCATTGAAGCAGGTGAAGACCCTGTAAACAATCCTATTGAGTATATACTTGAATGTATTGATACAATTTACAGTATTAAGCATAAAAATGGTGCAATCCGCAGAGTTAATGTAAATATTGCAGCAACAACAGTTGAAAATTACAGAAAACTTAAGGATGCAGGAATCGGCACATACATTCTTTTCCAGGAAACATATCATAAAGAGAGTTATGAAAAACTCCACCCAACAGGTCCGAAACACAACTATGCTTATCATACAGAAGCTATGGACAGAGCTATGGAAGGTGGCATTGACGACGTTGGTCTTGGTGTACTTTTTGGCCTTGAACTTTATAAATATGAGTTTGTAGGACTTATGATGCATGCTGAACACCTTGAGGCGGTACACGGTGTAGGACCACACACAATCAGCGTTCCGCGAATTAAAAAAGCAGACGACATTGACCCCAATGTGTTTGATAACTCAATTTCAGATGAAATGTTTGAAAAGATTATTGCTTGTATCCGTATTGCTGTTCCATACACAGGCATGATTATCTCAACAAGAGAGTCAGAAGAAGTACGTGGTAAGGTGCTTAATCTGGGAATTTCTCAAATCAGCGGTGCATCACGTACATCAGTTGGTGGCTATACAGAAGATGAACGTCCTCACGATTCAGAACAGTTTGATGTTTCTGATCAGAGAACTCTTGACGAGGTTGTTCGTTGGCTTATGGAAAAAGGTCATATTCCGTCATTCTGTACCGCTTGTTACAGAGAAGGCAGAACGGGTGACAGGTTTATGGCGCTCTGCAAAAATGGACAGATTCTTAATTGTTGCCATCCTAACGCCCTTATGACACTTACGGAATATCTTGTTGACTATGCAAGTGAAGAAACAAAGAAAATAGGTTTTGAGCTTATTGAAAAAGAACTTCAGAAAGTACCAAATCCAAAGGCAAGGGCAATCGCAATTCAGAACGTAGAAGATATTAAAGCGTCAAACAGACGAGATTTCAGGTTTTAATTATGAGTTTAAATGATGTTGTATCAGCCGAAAGACTGCATATAGGTTTTTTCGGATTGCGAAATGCAGGTAAATCAAGTGTTGTAAATGCTGTAACCGGTCAGGAACTTTCTTTGGTTTCAGCTGTAAAAGGCACAACAACAG
>JAZNIQ010000029.1:0-3075 GCA_045577555.1 Candidatus Fimenecus sp. | reverse complement strand
AAGACAATGCCATAAATCAACTCCTTGGCTCACAGAACGACATGGCTACGATCCGACTTGATATTCAGGAATGGTTAGGTCACAGTGACATTTCCACTACCTCGAATATTTACACGCACCTTGATTTTTCATCAAAAGTGGACTCGGCTAATGCAATTTTAGAACACTTTCCGAAGCTGTAAAAAAACTTTTTCCAACATAGCTTTCAGCTTTCCGACAGGGTGCTCCGGAATTTTTCTCGGAATTTTGGAGGGATGTTGGAGGGATGTGCCCATTTTCGGTCCTTTTTTGAGGTCACTTTTTGCCCGTTTTTTGGGTGTTTTCAGGCAAAACAAAAACCCGAAACCCCTTTATTTATAAGGGTTTTCGGGCAATGGTGCACCTGACACTTTCAAATCCGAACCCAATGCCGACTTTTCGAGGTCGGCAAAGGTTATGGTTTCAGTACCGTCTTTGAAGTTGAAGGTAATGACCATTCTGTCTTCAAATAAAAATACTGAGTTTACAAAGTTATTGATTAAGGTTCTTCTGTGGTCAAGCTTCTTGGGATTGAGCTTACGGAACTTGTAGAACCAATATAGAATCTCCTCACGGGTAAGCTTTGGTCTTGACATTTCCTCTTTCATAATCCTGATTGAAAGCTCACTCTTTTCAGCTTCAAGCTCTTCCATACGCTCTTTGGTAGTAGGTGTTATAATACCTTTCTCCATAGCAGTAATGAGGTTGTTGATTGCAGTAAGAGTCTGTGCATATTGCTTTTGCAGTATGGGAAGAACAGTACTTTCCTTGTTAAAGGTTTCAAGAGCCTGGTCAGTTAAATATTCAATGGTTTCATCATTCATAATGAGCCTGCGAATACTGTCAACAACAATATCCTCAATCCAAGCCTTTTTAACTGTCTTCTTATCACAGCCTTTGTGATTCTTTACACTTACACATTTGTAGTATCTGTGTACAAACTTTGTTCTGCTTGTACCGCTTTCACCAACCATTAGACATTGACACTTGCCGCAATAGAGTTTTGTAGTCAGAAGATATTCATCTTCCGCTTTGTGCTTTGCAGGGGCCTTTTTATTCTGCTTCATTTTTTCCTGTACCAATTCAAACAACTCCTTATCAACTATTGCGGGAATTCCTCCCGGTATAATAACATCCTTAAATTTGTATTCGCCGATATATTTTCTGTTGTGCAGCATACGGGCAACAATGTCAACATCTAACTTGGTTTTCTTATGAGTGCGTACACCTTGGTAGTTGAGCATATTTGCAATGTGTTGCATAGACATACCCTCGGCATAACTCTTAAAAGCTAAAACTACCGCAGGTGCAGTAACCTCATCAATTAAATAATTCTGCTCTTTATCTACCTTGTAGCCAATCGGCAAGGTACCGCCGTTGTATTTACACTTAAGAGCATTTTCCATCATTCCTCTTGTAACCTTTTCTGCAAGCTCTACTGAGTAGTATTCAGCCATACCTTCAAGCAAACTTTCAAGCAGAATACCCTCTGCTCCCTGAGAGATGGTTTCTGTAATAGATACAACCTTAACTCCGTTTTTACGAAGCATATTTTTGTAATGAGCAGAGTCATATCTGTTACGGGCGAAACGGTCAAGCTTCCAGACAAGTATAACTTCAAAATGCTTTGAAGCACTGTCTTTTATCATCTGCTGAAATCTCGGTCTGTTGTCGGTTTTAGCAGATAGAGCTCTGTCGATATAGGTATCAACGATTTGAATACCGTTCTTTTCAGCATAGGCTTTACATTCACGAAGCTGACCGTCAATACTTTCTTCCTTCTGATTGTCGGAAGAGTATCTTGCGTAGATAACGCCTATCATATATATTTACCTCCTTTGGTTTTCTGAAAATATTGTAATTCATATACTTGTTTTTGTTAAATGTGCGGATGCGACTTTTACATCGCACCCGCTGTTTTTATACGATTTCTTTTAACTTATCCCAATCCTTATCCCATTCTTCAAACTCTTTTCTGCCTTGCTCACTTTCAAAGAAGGATACAATATCGGGAAGAAAACATCTGACAAGAGATTCAGCGGCATCCTCTGAAATGAGAACACCGCTGAAATTATCGGAAATAACCTCGCTTTCATTAAAATTTATCTTAACATCATTCATAGGCTACCTCCTTATCTCGCATCCCTGTTTCGCTGTCGCTGAAGATATCTGTAATAATGCTCACAGGCTTTCATTACAAAGTTTTCGAGGTCGCTTTCTTTAACCTTTGGAGCAACTTTCTGTAGCCGTTCAACGGAGAATTTTACCGTCGGCTTCTGATTTGCCTTTTCCTCAGCCAAGATTTCACCAATATGCTCAGGGGTTAAACCTTCTTCTCTGCTGATTGCGCGAAGCCTTTGTGCCTGAGATAAGTTCGGAGTAGCATCACAGACACGGATTTCCTCAAGTAAATCAGCCTGTTCCACTTCATTCAGATAAGAAAGCTCTACTGCGGGAGTGAGCGCGATTTTTCCTTCATCAACAAGGTTAAGGAGTTCAGGGATGAGATTTGTAAGACGAATATAGCGGTGTATCTGCCGTTCGCTTTCATTAGCTGCCTCACTTATTTGTGTTACGCTCCACTTCTCGCCAAGTTGGCAAGAAGTTTGTCCCTGATGATTTAATGCGTCAAGCTTCATCTTATAAGCGTGAGCTTTTTCCGAGGGTAAAACATGCTCTCTCTGTAAATTAGCATCAACCATTGCAATAACAGCCTCTTCATAAGTGAGCTCATAAATGAAAGCAGGTATCATTTCAAACCCTAATTTCTTTGCCGCATAAAACCTTCTGTGACCTGAAATGATTTCATATTCCGTGCCGGAAATTTTGCGAACAGTGAGAGGAGTAAGAATACCTCGCTCATCAATACTGTCAACAAGATTTTGCATTTCCTCATTGTCAATTACCTTGTAAGGATGATTTTCAAAAGGTCGTAAATATTCAATGGGTATTTTATTAGCCCACACATATTCTGTGCGGGCTTTCTGTACTTTGTCGTATAAGGTTTCTTTTGTGGGATTGTTTTCTTCAATATCACGGGGATATACTTTTGATTTT
>JAZNIQ010000028.1:0-2348 GCA_045577555.1 Candidatus Fimenecus sp. | reverse complement strand
GGTGAAACAACTGTTAACTATAATCGAGATGTTGAGAACTTCCCTGTTCTTAACACAATATTTGAAGAGATTTACGGCGAGTCACCTTATAAATCACCTACTGATATGGGTGTTAATATGGCGGGCAACTGCATAATTGATGACGATGTTGTGCTCACAGCATCAAAGAAAGAAATTCTTCGTCGTCATTGCAATTATCTTGTTCAGCAGAAAAACAACAAAAATGTTTCGAGTGAACTTTACAAAATTGAACTTATTATGAAACAGTTGAACATCAGCACTAATGACAGACCCGTCGTTTCGGCTGCTCTCAACATTTCAGAAAAGACAAATGCGCCTGTAACTGCTATTGAACTTCACGATGGAAGAATTATCACAGGTAAGGCATCTGACCTTTTAAGTTCATCATCTGCCATGCTTTTAAATGCACTTAAGGCTCTTGCGGATATTGGTGATGAAATTCTGCTTATCTCTCCTACTGTTTTTGAACCAATTAAGGCACTTAAAATTAAAATGCATGAGAGAGATACAAGTCTTCATCCTGACGAAATACTTATTGCTCTTTCAATTTGTGCTACAATGAATCCTCTTGCAAAAAAGGCACTTGAAGCAATTAAAGGCTTAAAAGGATGCGATGTTCACGCAACGGTTGTTCTTTCAGATACGGACAAAGAAACATTACGCAAACTCGGTACAAATGCGACATACGAGCCCTACAGAAAGAACGATAATTTGTATTATAATTAGTAAACAACTCAGGCGGGGTTATATCCCCGCCACAATTTTGCATTTTGTTATTTTATTAACGAAATTTCCTTGACATAAAATGGAGATTTTACTATACTTATAATATTGGAACAACGTGTTTCAAACTATGAGAAGGAAGTGTTTTTATGGATTCAAAGTATGAATCACTGTTTACTCCTTGGAAAATCGGTAACGTTGAAATTAAAAACAGAATAGTTATGTGTCCTATGGGCGGTACATCACTTTTCGGTTGGTTTGAGCTTGGTGGTTGCCATTTTGATAAGGAAGCAGCAAAGCTTTTCTTAGAAAGAGCTAATAATAATGTTGGTCTTATTATCCCCGGTATTGCACCGCTTCGTGATACCTTCTGGGGCAAATGGCTTTGGCAAAATCCAAAGATGTTTGATGAACTTAAAGAATTTATGGATGAAATCCATAAAACAGGTGCAAAATTATTTGTTCAGCTTACAGCCGGTATGGGCAGAAGCTGGGCTATTACTGAACTTGTAGCACCACTTCACAAAAATAAATTCACTCGCGCTCTTGTTAAACCAATTCTTGATACATCTCACGAATTAGCTTCTCCAAGCCCACAGCCATCACGTTGGGCTCACGATATTATCTGTCCTGAAATGACAAAGGAACAGATTCACGAAATAATTGAAGCATTTGCTAAAACTGCAAAACTCTGCCGTGATGCAGGTGTTGATGGTGTTGAAGTTCACGCTGTTCACGAAGGTTATCTTCTTGACCAATTTGCTATTGAATTCTTCAACAAGCGTACTGACGAGTACGGCGGAAACTTTGAAAACAGATACCGTTTTGCTGTTGAAGTTGTAAAGGCTATTAAAGAAGCTTGTGGTAATGACTACCCTGTATCCCTCCGTTATTCAGTTGAATCAAAAATGAAGGGCTTCTGCGAAGGTGCAATGCCCGGTGAAGAATATACAGAAGTTGGCCGTGCAATGCCTGAGTCAGAAAAAGCTGCAAAATATCTTCAGGATGCAGGTTATGATATGCTCAATGCTGACAATGGTACATACGACTCATGGTACTGGGCACATCCACCAATGTATATGCCACAAAACTGTAACCTTGATGACGTAGCTCACATCAAAAAGTTTGTTGATATTCCTGTTGTTTGTGCAGGTAGAATGGAACCTGATGTTGGTGCACAGGCAGTTGCAGAAGGTAAAATTGACGGTGTTGGTGTTGCTCGTCAGTTTCTTACAGACCCTGAATGGATTACAAAAATTATTGAAGACAGAATTGAGGAAATCAAACCTTGTATATGTTGTCATGCAGGTTGCTTTAATTTCTCATCTTCAAAAGGTCATGCTAATACTCAAGACCTTTTAGATACAATGGGACTTTCTCGTTGTGCTCTTAACCCAAAGACAATGCAATCAAAGAAATACAGCATCAAACCTGCTAAGAAAGCAAAGAAGATTGCTGTTATCGGTGGCGGTATCGGCGGTATGGAAGCTGCTATCGTTCTTGCACAACGTGGCCACAAGGTTGACCTTTATGAAAAGACAGATAAATTAGGTGGCGTATTTATTGCTGCGGCTGCTCCTACATATAAAGAAAAAGACCGTGAC
>JAZNIQ010000027.1:0-3712 GCA_045577555.1 Candidatus Fimenecus sp. | reverse complement strand
TATTAATCATTTATTACTCTGCATTTTGCAGTTTTTCTATTTCTTTTTTAAGCCTGTCGATTTCCGCATGAAGCTTGCATAATTCTTGTGATACAGGGTCAGGAATATGAACCTGGTCAAGATTGTCCACTCGTTTACCATTTCTCTTGATAACCCTTGCAGGTACACCAACTGCTGTGGAATTTGGTGGAATTTCATCCAGTACCACCGCACCAGAGGCAATATTTGAATTATCACCGACTTTAAAAGGTCCCAACACCTTTGCACCTGAGCCAATCATAACTCCGTTTCCTATTGTGGGATGACGTTTTCCTGTATCTTTACCTGTACCACCCAGGGTTACACCTTGATAAATAGTTACATCATCACCAATTTCAGCAGTTTCACCAATTACGACACCTGTTCCGTGGTCGATGAAAAATCTTCTTCCGATTGTAGCGCCGGGATGAATTTCGATATTGGTCTTTTTAACCGCATGCTGAGATATTGCACGGGCAATAAATCTCATATTATGACGGAAAAACCAGTTTGCAACCCTGTGCATTCTTATGGCTTTAAGTCCCGGATATAAAAACATAATTTCCAGAACACTCGATGCCGCAGGGTCGCGCTCTTTTACCGTCTGAATGTCTTCAATTAATCGTTTAAACAACTTTTATTCCTCCAAATAATATAAGAAAAGCCCTCGTCCGTATAAACAACAGACGAAGGCGAATAATCGCGGTTCCACTTCGATTTATAACTCAAATACTTTAACGCAGCTAACGGGTATGTATTTCCCCATACCGACTCACGAACGCACTTCACAAATGATTTTTAATGCAGGCTTTCAGCCGATGACCCGCAATCTCTGATAAAAACTACATCTGTTACTCTTTTCGGTCACAGTCTTTAATTCATATTATTAGATATTATATCACAATATTTCGGAATTTGCAATTATTTTGTGAAATCAATTATTTTTCTGCTATCAAATAGATACACAGCACCTGAAACCACAGTAAAAACAGCAGTTATCCATAACAAACCGTTTGAAACAAGTGATAAATCAGGTAATTGGCTGAACACTTCTGAATTTGTTGATTCAACAAAAGAATACGCTTCACCCAACAGCATAATAAGAATTGTAAATGTCATTTGTGTTACAGTTTTAATTTTACCCCATATATTTGCAGGAATAACAACTCCGTTTGATGCGGCAATCATTCGTACCGATGCAATCGCAAATTCGCGGGTTAAAACAAGCATTACAACCCAGATATTGCAAAGCCCCATTGACATAAAGGCTAAAAGTGCTGCCGTGGTCAGAATTTTATCTGCAATAGGGTCTAAAAACTTACCGAAATTGGTTATCTGATTATTTTTTCTTGCAAGATGTCCGTCAACGGCATCAGTAATTGAACCAATTGAAAAAATAATACAGGCAATCAAAAATCTGTGGGGTAACGACTCCGTTAAAATGACAAACAGGAAAAACGGAGTTATTATTATTCTTGAGATTGTAAGTAGATTGGGGACATTCAGTTTCATATAACTTCTCCTGTTAACTCGCCATCAACTACGTTAATTACTTCTACGTCCACAATATCTCCGTCATCCAAATCAAATCCGCAAGTAAAGAAAATTTGGGTATCAATCTCAGGTGCGTCCATATATGTTCTTCCGTAATAAGAGTCTGTATATGGGTCATAACCCTCAACTATTGTTTTTAAAGTTTTGCCGATGAGAGCATCATTTATTTCGTCAAGAATTACATTCTGACGCTCATTGATAATATCGGCACGGTCTGACCGGATTTCAAAATCCATCATTCCGTCAAGTTTTGCCGCAGGAGTTCCCTCCTCTTCCGAGTAAGCAAAACAACCCATTCTTTCAAATCGCATTTCTTCAACAAATTCACAAAGTTCGTTAAATTCTTCTTCGGTTTCTCCGGGGAAACCGGCAATGAATGTTGTGCGAATGGTTATCCCATCAATTTTTTCACGGATTTTATTGAGAAGTGCGGTAAGACTTTCACGGTCACCGTGACGATTCATTCGTTTCAGCACATTTTTATTACAATGCTGAAGCGGAATGTCCATATACTTTACGATTTTTTCATTATTTGCAATCTCGTCGATAAGTGCATCGTCAATTCTTTCGGGATAGAGATATAAAAGTCTAATCCATTCAATTCCGTCAACTTTTGACAAAGCCTTAAGCAATGGTACAAGTGCATTTTTACCGTATAAATCCTCACCATATCGGGTTGTATCCTGTGCGACAACAATTAATTCCTTAACACCTTCACTTGCTAGTTTCTGTGCTTCACTCAGAATGCTTTCACTTGAGCGACTGCGGAACTCACCACGGATTGAGGGAATTGCACAGTAGGTACAATGATTTGAACAACCCTCGGCAATTTTAAGATATGCTGAATATGGCGGTGTTGTGAGAATTCTGTCACCTTCAATTTTGAGGTTTGTTTTTGGTGGGAAAGACTCAACTTTTTCTCCCTTTATGATTCTGTTACAGATTTCACAGATATCCTCATTCGCACCGATACCAATTACCGCATCAGTTTCAGGAATTTCCTTAAAAATCTCGGACTGATATCTCTCTGCAAGACAACCTGTTACAAGGACTTTAAGCAAAGGATAATCCTCTTTATATGAAATCATATCAAGGATATTTTCGATAGATTCACGCTTTGCATCTTCAATAAAACCACAAGTGTTGACAATAACAACATCGGCATCGGCAGGGTCATTGACAATTTCAAAGCCGTCGTTTTGGAGTTTAGAAAGCATAATTTCAGCATCGACTTGGTTTTTAGGACAGCCCAATGATATCATACCAATTTTTTTAGTCATAATATTCTTCCTCACAGAATTCTGAAATAGAATTTAAGGCAGTTTTAATATCGGAGTAGGAATATCCAAGACGTAAAAGTCCATCGATTGCCCTTTTTCTGCCTTTTTCATCATCTAATTTATTAAAATATTTTTTTCTGATTACTAATATAATACGGGTTTGAGTGTCAATGTCAAGAGATTCTATTGCATTTTCTGTAATTTCACGGTCAAGACCACGGAAAGTAAGTTCCTGCCTGATTCGTTTTATACCGTAACCCTTTCTCTCATAAAGTTCGTTTGCCAGTATTCTTGCAAATTCTTCATCATTTAAAAGACCTAATTCAACTAATCTGTCACAGGCTTTTTGTGCAGATTCCTTTTCGTGACCTTTTTCACAAAGCTTTTTGATTAATTCTTTTGTACCGTGGGGTCGGCGTGAAAGCAAGTCAAGACCTTTGTTATAAGCACGACGAAAACTGACCGCGTTTAACAACTCGGTCAGTTCTTCTTCATTAATTTCTTTATAATTTCTGTATTTTTCGGAATACCAATAATCACTGTCAACAGTTGCACGGTATTCCTCGTCAACAAAAATATGAATTTTGTTGGCTTTACCCTCTTTAACAGTTAATTTCATTATTCGTCATCATCAACAGCAATATCGAGCTTAGCTCGTGCTTTTTCTTTTGTTACCGGTTCTACAGAAGCAACAGGAATCTCAGGCTCTCTGCGAGAAATGGGATTTCTTGCGGAAATAAGGTTTCTTATACCCTCTCTTACCTTTCCTTCAAGCTCTGCACAGAATTCTGCATTCTCACGGATATATTCTTTAACGTTGTCACGACCCTGACCTAAGCGCTCCTCTCCGTAATAGAACC
>JAZNIQ010000026.1:0-2571 GCA_045577555.1 Candidatus Fimenecus sp. | reverse complement strand
ACCTTTTTACCTGTGTATTTTTCAGTAAGAGCATTAAGATATGAGTCCTTACATCCGCCACCCACAATATTGATAACATTAATTTCCTTGTTACTGATTTCTTCAATAACCTTAACGGCATCGTTGTAAGTTTTTGCAAGTGAATGATAAACACTGTTAAGTACATCACCTATGGGAAGTTCAGGTTTACCTAAATAATTTCTGATTGCTTCAACCATATTGTCAGGTGCTAAAAAGTCCTCTGCATTGGGATTGATATACTCTGTGAAATCGCTTTCCATAGCCATTGTCATCATTTCATCATAGGTGAATTTTTTGTCGAGATTTTTGCGGATATTTTGTAAGAGCCACATTCCCATAATGTTCTCAAGGAAACGATAACGATGCTCTATTCCACCCTCGTTGGTAAAGCCTGAATTCATAGCTTTTTCACAGGTAACAGGCTCGGTGTTTTCTGTGCCGATAAGACTCCATGTGCCTGATGATATATAAATTCCGTTATCACCTACGGAGCAGGCTGCAACCGCAGATGCCGTATCGTGAGAAGCGCAGAGTATGACTGTTGTGTCAAAACCTACTTCTGCCTTGACCTCTTCACTTAAATTGCCTACAACCGTACCGGGAAGTGAGAGGGGAGTGAAGATTTTTTTCGGAATACCAAGCTTGTTGAGAATTTTCTCATCACGCTCAAAGGTTTTTGTATTTACAAGACCACCTGTTGTGGAGAGTGTGTATTCGTTGCGGATTTCACCTGTTAATTTGAACGAAAAATACTCGGGCATCATTAAGAAATACTCGGCATTGTCAAGTTTTCCCGACTTTTTGTCGCAGTACAACTGATAAATTGTATTGTAGTTTGTAGCCTGAATACCTGTACGCTCGTATAACTCTTTCCGCGGAACTATACTGTCAATTTCTTCAGGAACGCCAAGTGTTCTGCTGTCACGGTATGCTACCGCAGGCATAATCTCTTTTTTATCCTTGTCAAGAAGAACATAGTCAACACCCCAAGTGTCAATAGCAACAGTTTTAGGGTGAATTCCTTTTTCGTGACAAGCCTTAAGACCGTTTTTGATTTCTTCAAAAAGTTTTTCAATATCCCAGCAGAGTGTACCGTCGATATCTGTAATACCGTTTTCAAAACGATAGATTTCCTGAAGATTTAACTTTCCGTTTTCAAGGTAACCGAGAATATGACGACCACTTGAAGCCCCCATATCAATTGCTAAACAATAATCCATAATTAAATTACACCCTTTTGAAGAATAAGGTTGGCATAAAGTGCAGATTCGCCTGTTGCGATAATTGCATAGCACTTTTTAGCCTCTTCATAAAATTCAAAACGTTCGTATTCACCGAAAGCGTTTTCACCTCTGTCATCGTGCTTTTTAACAATAGCCTTGTACTCGTCCCAGATAGGAGTTTCAACCTTGTCACCGGGCATTACCTGCATAAGACGAACAGGATTTTCCACATAAGTGTCAAGGGGGAATACTGTAAGAATTGCATCGAGCATCTCTGTTGCACTGTGTCCGTCAGCACGGAGAACTATTGCATTTTTACCCATACTCTCAGCGGGGAAATTGCCATCAGCAATAACTATTCTGTCACTGTGACCCATTTCACAAAGAACTTTAAGCATTTCGGGGGAAAGAACTTGAGGAATTTTCTTAAGCATTATTTATTCTCCTCGTTATAGTGTTTGTAACCGGGATGTTTGCCTGTAACACCGTAGTAGTTTTCGCGAAGATACAAAAGTTTGTCAATCTGTGGTCTTGAGATTTCCTGTGCACCGCCAAGAAGGTGAGCAGTAAGAGAAATCTTAGCAAAGAGTTCAAGTGTTTCCATTCTGTAATATGCAGTAATAAGGTCACAACCAACTGTGAGTGCACCGTGATTTTGTAAAAGCATAACATCGTGCTCTTTAAGATAAGGTGCAATTGCCTCAGGCACTTCGTTTGTACTTGGTGTGCCGTAAGGAGTAAGCGGAATTGAACCGATTGCAATAACAGTTTCAATCATTGAGTACTCGTCCATGCTCTTTCCTGCAACTGCATAACCTGTTGCTGTTGGTGGATGAGCGTGAACAACGGCACCCACATCTTCACGCTCTTTATAGCAACGAAGATGCATTTTAATCTCACTTGATGGCTTGTAAGGTGCGCCTTCAAGTACTTCACCGTCAGCGTTGATAATAACAAGTTTTTCAGGTGTGATAAAGCTTTTGCTGATGCCTGTCGGTGTAGCCATAAAATTACCGTCAGGCAATTTTACTGAAACATTACCGTCATTTGCGGCAACCCAACCGAGTTGCCACATTTTATGACACACATCACAAACCTGTTCACGAATTTCCATATATGATAAATTAGCCATTTTAATTACCTCTTATTTTTTGAAAAGTGGTCCAAAATTCTGACAAGCACGGTAGTCAGCAGTTTCCTTGTCCATACCAAATGCATTCCAAGCAGCAGGACGGAAAATCTTTTCTTCGGGTACGTTATGCATACATACGGGAATTCTGAGTATGGAGCAAAGAGTTATAAGGTCGGCACCGATATGAAGTCGGAT
>JAZNIQ010000025.1:0-3333 GCA_045577555.1 Candidatus Fimenecus sp. | reverse complement strand
CTGGACAGTTATGGCTGAAGGATATACTCATATAGAAATGGTTGAAATTAATGGTACCGACAAAGCTGCAATTATGAGTGAAAACACTCAGAAGGATGTTGCAAGACGTGGTATGGTAGCAAATTCATACTATAACGAAGCTATCGGTGACTTTGTTCCATCAGAAACTGACAATGACGGTTTGTGGACTGCTATGTATGGTGCAGGTGAGCTTATGCGTTACGCTGTTCTTCGTGACGACCCGAATGCAACTGCCGAAGAAATTGAAAAAGCTCGAAAAACTGCAACTCTTTCAGCGGAAGCTGTTCTCTTCCTTACATACATTTCAATGCGTCAAGGCACTACAGAAAGCTATGTAAGAGCACAAAGAAACGGTAATGTTACAGACCTGAATATCGGTAAATACTATACAACTGAAGCTCTTCTTGAAGGTGGAGATTATTCTCAGAACATTCCCGGCAACAGCCCTGCAGATGCCTTTGAAGAAATGAATAACAATTATATGCGTTCCGGTCGTCGCACATACATTATGTCTGTTGACAATCTTGCTGTTCTCAATTCTGACTCATGGAAAGACCCATCTGTTGAAACAGATAATCAGTATGCAAAAAGAACAAGACTTCTTGAAGGCTTCTGGGCAAGAACATATTCTCTTGAGGAAGAAAATTTTGCTCTTGACGGTAATATTTACTGGAGCCACAATGGTGATGGTACTGCAACAGGTGTTTCAACATTGGACCCTTCTGATGATGAATATCTTATTCACGGTGAAAACTTAAGAGGCGTTGTTGTTGATGCTTCTGCTGAATTGCCGGAAAGACTCTGGAACGACCTTGTGGGCAGTGGCTATGTTTTAGACGATATTGTGTATAAGGGGGACACAAGCGCAGACGAAGTTATAGGTCATCTTTTTATTTATAAGTTAGCTTATGATATTCTTGGTGAAGAAGACCCTGAACTGAAAGCACTCATTGTAAATACAATGGAAAAGTTTGCTCAGCATCTTGTTGATAACGGATATTCACTTTGCGACGGAACAGGTCAGCCTACAACCTGGGGTAAATTTAACAGAACATACTTCCATAATGGTCAGGCTTTAGGTGGCGCTCCTCTTCAGTCGGCAGTTCTTTTGACAGCATTCAAGCTTGCTGCTTATGTGACAGGCAATCAGAAATGGGAAGATGAATATCGTATGGCTGCACTTGACCCGGCATACGAATATGCAACGATAATGACACAGAACTGGGAACGCTATAAAATGGCTATTATGGAATACGCAGCAAGCGTATCAACGGTTATCCCACTCTTACTCAGACCATTTATGGAAACTGAAACAATAAAGACCGTATATCGTATGATTCTTAACGATTCCGATGAAGAAATGGCTATGCTTGCTTATTATCTTCTTTTCCAGATGGAGGATGATGAGGAACTTCTCACTTATTACAGAGAAGCTATTGATGACTGGTGGTATTCAATAAGCTTCAGTGAAAATCCTCTTTGGTATTATATTTATCAGCTCGCTTTCCCTGATGAAGAAAAGACAGACTATTATGGCAACAGCCTTATTGATACTGCTGCATGGTCACTTTCGCGTCATCCGATTGAAACAATAAAATATCTCGCGACAAATGAAAACAGAGATGATATTAAAGAACTTGACCTTGAAGAAGATTGTGGAATTGGCGGAACAAATGAACTTAGCTATGACCCTAATGTGATGAAACCATTGTTCTCAGAAAGCGGCAATGAAATTATCAGGCTCATAGGTGTTGTTCTAAGCGTATCAAAACTTCAATGGAAAGTTGCTGCTCCGGATGAACGCTCACTCCATAAGTTCAACAGCTTAACTTTCAGGCTTGACGGTGCCCATTCACCTTATGAAATGGAAGGTTCTACAACATATACTCTTCCATACTGGATGGGTAGATATCACGGTATGTTGAAGTAGTAAAAGGCAATATTAGAATAAAATATATAAAGAGAAGCAGACCGGTTTGGCCTGCTTTTTCTGTTAGTTTTGTTTTTTTAAATATATTTATTACTCTCAAAACGGTAAAGGCCATTATCCCAACTGCCAGTGCAGTTGCGAGAAGTTTTAATACTCTTTAAGTGTGTTGCCAAGTCGTGAGATTGTATTTTGTGTTCATAAATGAAAATGAGTGCATAGAAATGGGATTGATTTGTAATTTTCAGTTTGTGCCATTAAAATACGATTATATTAAATCGTGCAAATAAAAGAAAAATCCTTATGATTCTTTTAATCATAAGGATTCTTTTCATAGATATTATTAGTTTTTTAATGAAAAGTATTCTCGTTCAAGTTCTTCGTAATGTGTATAATTCTCGGCTTGAGTAAGAAGAAGTTTTGCTTCGGTATATGGCTTGATAACTCTTGCATAAATAGAAGCATATTTAAGATAAGCACGAAGTTCTTGTTTAACCTTTAAACTTTCAACAAATCCGTGGGTTTCACGGTTAAGAAGTTCTTCTTTTACAGATTCATCAGGAACTTTAATGTTATCAATACCATATTTTCTGATAAGAGCTGCAGATTCCTTCTTAATTCGTACATTTTTAATTGCGTCTGCACGAATTGCTTTTTCGGTTGCAGTTTTTTTAGGAAGATTTTTAGCAATGCTTATTTGCACCGCAACATCATCGTAATAGTGAAGCATATCTTTTTCTACGTCTTTCTGAGCCTGCAAGATTTTTGCCTTGCCCACTTCGCCGGAGAACTTGTTAACATCTTCCATAATGATAGCAGAGCGTTCAATAGCAAGATTAGTTTCTTTGAGTCTCTGAATTTCTGCTTTGGCTTTTTTGATTGTCTCTTTACGAATTTGTTTTTCATCTTTAGTCTTACGTGGAAGCTGTTTTGCTTCATTAAGAGCAGTTTTGTCAACAACCAATTTTTCTTTTCCAAAAAGCTCTTGAGCTTCATGAATGATTTCCATAGTTTCTTCGAGTTCGCCGTCTTCGAGAACACCTAATGCGTGATTTTCAAACATAGCACGAATTTTCAAAACGTGAATATATGCTTTGTGTTTGTTTTCCGTTAGGTCATAGAAAATGAACGGAATAAGATTTAGTAAAGCACCAAAAGCAGAGAAGAGAATGAGAACCTCAAAAAGATTATTTCTCATATTGTCGTCATAGAGAATGTTGTAGTCACTTTTAAGTCCCATTTTTTCGTAAATTGCGGGATAAACCATACCTGTAAAGAGACCGATTACTGTACCTATCATTCCTAAAGGTCCGAAAAGTCCGTCAACTCTGACACCCGTTTTCCACTGGTGATAGTCCCTCATATCCGCACTTATCTGGTGCTGA
>JAZNIQ010000024.1:0-4911 GCA_045577555.1 Candidatus Fimenecus sp. | reverse complement strand
CACAGAACGACATGGCTACGATCCGACTTTATGCAGTGGTCAGTAGGTAATGTAAATGCTACAACGGGCATCAAGGGTGTCGGCGATTTCTTCGGTAAGACTATGCGTGGCAAGGTGACGGGAGAAAGTGCAATCAAGCCTGAATATACAGGTGACGGAACACTTGTCCTTGAGCCTACCTACAAACACATTATTCTTCTTGATACTGCCGATTGGAACGGCTCTGTTGTTCTTGATGACGGCCTTTTCCTCGCTTGTGATTCAGCTCTCAAGCAGAAGGCAGTAATGCGTTCCAACATTTCCTCGGCAGCTCTCGGCGGTGAAGGTCTTTTCAATCTCAGCCTTAACGGCAACGGTATCTGCTGTCTTGAATCAAGATGTCCGCAGAATGAGCTTATTGAAATCGAGCTTAAAAACGATGTTCTCAAGGTTGACGGCAATATGGCTATTGCTTGGAGCAGTTCACTTGACTTTACTGTTGAGCGTTCAGGCAAGACACTTATCGGCTCTGCGGCTTCGGGAGAAGGTCTTGTAAATGTTTACCGTGGTACGGGTAAGGTTCTTCTTGCACCTGTAAGCAAACTTCCTTTTGAAACAATCTGACAACAAAATCTCACTAACCCGTCGGTCAATTCCGGCGGGTATTTCTTTTAAGGAGGCTTTATATGGCTGAAAAAAAGATAAAAACCCGTGAGGTTGTTGAAAAGGTAAAAGAAGCAGCTACACAAACGCCAAATGCACAGAGCAGAAAATCATCCTTGACTAAATCTGCCGAATCAAAGGCAAAGACTAAGACTGAGGAAGAAGCCGAAAGGCAAGATACTTCAAAGGAAGATAATCCTTCACCTGAACAGTACGCTACTGATAAGGTTACAGAAACGGGTAAAAATGCGGCTGAAAATTTTGCAAGCGGCACGGCAACAGTTACCAAAAAGGTTGCCCGTAAAGTAAGGAACAGCCGCAGAGCAAAAAAAGAAGCATCTGTTGACGGGAAAAATCCACCGACAGAGGATATTCCCGAACAGCCACAGATAGAAGCGACTAAACAGGAACCTCAAAGGTTGGAGCAGAAAAGCTCTGCCAATAAAGAAAAGCCGACTACCGAAACACCTAAAGCTGAAACAAAAAAGTCCGTTGCTGATAAAAAGCAACAGACAAAATCTAAAGCTAAAATTGTTAATGAGGATAAACCCAAAGAAAGGTCTAATCCTCGTGCCCGTAATCAGTCAGCACCAAAGCAGAAGGCAAAACGTGAGATTCGCAATGTCCGTTCAGGGGACAAAACTATCAAATCCGCTGATGCAGGAATAAAGCAAAGTGCGAGAAGTCTTGAAAACACATCGAGGCAGATTAAGACAGCACAGAAAGGTACAGAAGCCGCAAAGAAAAGTGCGGAAGTCACTGCAAAGGCGGCTAAAAAGGCTGAACATTCGGCAAGAGTTACGGCTAAAGCGACTGCGAAAACTGCAAAGAAAGCGGCGGAGGCAACCGTTAAAGCCGTAAAAGCAACCATAGCGGCTGTTAAAGAGCTTGGAGCCTTAATTGCCGCAGGCGGTACAACGGCAGTAGTTATAATCATTGTTCTTTGCTTACTTGCGGCAATAGGCGGAACTTGTTTCGGTATATTCCTTTCCAATGACAAAACAACGGGAAGTGATATGACTATGACGCAGGCTATCTCTACTCTGACCTCAGAGCATTATGCAAATCTGACAGCCTTTAAAGAAGGCTTTACCTATGATGCCGTTGAAGTGCAAGGTGACTCCAACATTGAATGGAAGGATGTTCTTGCTGTTTATGCGGTGAAAACAACAACCTCTGAGGACGAGGCCTTTGAGGTTGTAACTATCAACAAAGAAAAGTTAGAATTGCTCCGTGATATAATGAGTGATATGAATAAGCTGACGGGTGTAGTAACACCCAAAGTAGTTGCACAAACCGTAGTTACCACCGATGAAGAGGGTAACTCTGTCAAGACAACCGAATATGTCACTAAAAAGGTACTGACGGTCAATATTATCCGTTTATCGGCAGAGCAGGTAATCGAGCTTTACAACTTTAATGACGAGCAGAAAAAGCAGTTAAACGAGCTTATGAGCGATGATTATACTGACCTTTGGAATGAGCTTATTGGCGGCAGCGGTGAAATCATTATGTCGGGTAGCTCTTGGGTAAGTAAAGGCTACTTTACATGGCCCTTGCCCGAAACCTTTACCATCACTTCATATTTCGGTACAAGAGTTGACCCCATTTCAGGTGTTGTCAAAACTCACGGCGGTACTGATATTGCTGCGCCCGGAGGTACGCCTATTCTTGCGGCGGCTGACGGTACGGTAGTAGTTGCAAGCTATGATGCAGACGGTTACGGCTTCTATGTAAAGTTAAAGCACGATGACACCTATTCCACAATTTACGGTCATTGTTCTGCACTTCTTGTTTCGGCTGGTCAGACAGTAAAGCAGGGACAGATAATCGCAAAGGTCGGCTCAACAGGTTACTCTACGGGCAATCATCTTCATTTTGAGGTTATTCAGAATGGTGTAAGAGTTGATGCGTTGAATTTTTATGAATAAAAAAGTTGTACAAAGATAATAAGTTGTCTTGATACAACTAAATTTATGCTTCACAAAGTATATTTATATCTGTATCATCCAATATAAAACTGTTTTTTTATGAAAAATAAAAAAATAATGTTACTTTTTTGCTTTTTAGACACTTATATATAGAGAAGTTTTTAAATTAACAATCAATTAAACATTAAAAAAGAAGGTCGATATAATGTTAGAAGGTATGGCAAAATATGTAACTGAAGATCCAACTTTTATTTTGATGGGATTTATTTGTACTATAGTTGGTTTTTTTGAAATTATTTATGTATCAATTAAAAGTGTAAAGAATAAGAAAAAAGAAAAAGAAATTGAAAATAAAGAAGAGGCTATCCGAGAATTTCTTTATCAAAAAGCTAGTTCTTCAGATTTCTTAAAAAATTTAGAAAAATCAAAAGAAGAATATGAAGAATTACGAAAACAAATTGAAATTGAGCTTCCTAAAAAGAGGAAACAAGCTATTTTAGCTGAACAGATAAGATGTGAAGAAGAAATCATCGATAGTGCCAAATTAAGACTTTTAAGACTCAAAGAAGAATACGAAGGTGAAGATAAGACAGGCACCAACAAAGTACAAGATGTTTTTATAAAAATCAGAAATTTTATTGTGTCTGATAACACTAAAGAATTAACACTTCTTCTGTTGTTAATTGAGTCAGTATTGTTTATTTTAAATTCCTTATTAGGTAATCTTATAACAAAAATATTATCAATCGTTTCAGCATTTTTTGTGTTGTTTTATGTGGAAAATAGTTATGATTTTATGAAGACACAAAAAGGTGAAAAGATAATTTGTAATATTATAAATTTAAGTGTTAGTTTGTGTTACTTTGATGCGATGTTTAATGGAAATATCAAGGGATTTATATGGTGGATGATCCTTAATATGATATCAAGCATTGTATCA
Organism: Candidatus Fimenecus sp.; assembly: GCA_045577555.1. Lineage (GTDB taxonomy): Bacteria > Bacillota > Clostridia > Oscillospirales > Acutalibacteraceae > Fimenecus. Next base: position 1,398 of record JAZNIQ010000024.1, on the reverse strand, counting down.
AAACCTTCAAATTACTTTATAGATAGAATTATACCCTTTTTTTGTATTCCGTTATTCTTTAGTGCTTTTGTTTTTGGAGATTATGAGACAGAGATTATACTATCAATAGGCGTTATCCATATTTTTCTTTTAATTTCTAATATAATAAGGATTATTCGAACGTTAAAGAGCAGCAAAAGTGAACAAGAAAATATATAGTTTAGTTTTTATATTGAAAATGAAATGATAAATGCGTTACTTTTTATATATTTTGAAACCATATAAACAGAATGAGCATAAACTATAAAACTGATTTCAGTTTTGAAAATAATATTGATTATGTTTAGTGGATTTGTGGTTATGACAAAGATAGTATAATAAACAAATAACATATTTATCGGTGCAGAACAGTCACAACAATTAAAATCAATTAAGTATTAATATGCAATGGTGAACAAATTGATCTATTGTTATAAAAGCAATAGTTGAACAATAATCGAAAATCTTAATAGTGCTTTAATTTATAATATTTTTGTTTGCACTTGAATCAAGAACGAAACGCACGTATCTCGGCAGCATTGTGGTAATCTAAAATCAGACGTGCATAATGAAGTCATTTCATAGGGTGTTGTTTATGCAAAATAGTTTGCATTTTTATTTCGAGGGTAAGAATGGGGTGTTATATTAATTGGGGGCAAAAGAAAAAAGTTCTTAAGTGAATTTTACTTGTGATTTTACTAATGTTTGCGCACAAAATTTATTAGATTTTTCTAAAAACATAAATATTTGTAAATCTACATATTGAGGTGTTTAAAATGGCGGAAGTATTATTAGATAATTGGGGTTTGTCGGAATGTGTAAACAAAAATTTTAGAGAAAAAAACTTTTACGGATACTATAATTCAGGGAACAAATATGTTGAAGACATATGTTGGCAAAATTTTTTGACTAGTATTATTCTTTGGGATGATGTATATATGAATTCAAGTCAGAATATCTTGAGAACGCCATACAGTGCGAACACTATATTTGATGATTGTTTGCATAGTGGTACTTCTATGTCTACCGCAGCTATATATTGGTTAAATACAATCTTTAAAAATTTGTCTTTTGTTCACACATTAGAAGAAAGTTCAGAAACAATGAGACTTTCTGAAAATCATGAAATTAATAAATTGTTAGAAACATTAAAAAGAACTGAATTTGATAAAATCAATTCTAGGCATAAAGCATTACTAATTTTAGGATACAGATATGTTATTGAAGCAAATGAATTAGGTTATAATTATTTGCCACATCCTGAAAGAGCGGAGTTTTTACGTAAATCTGGTGTGTTTAACCAAGGATTCAACAGAAAAATTTACATGGATATTTTGGACAATGAAGTAAAAAAATATATAGAAGATGTAAATAAATTAT
>JAZNIQ010000023.1:0-3165 GCA_045577555.1 Candidatus Fimenecus sp. | reverse complement strand
ATATGAAGCTGTCCTGTAATGTTTGGTGGGGGTATTACGATTGTATAAGGCTTCTTTTTTTCGTCAACCTTTGCATGGAAGTATTTACCCTCGAGCCATGAAGCATAGATTCTGTCTTCAACGTCTTTCGGATCATACTGTTTAGCAAGTTCCTTTGCCATTTAAATCATCTCCTGTATTTAAAGAATATATTTTATAAAACAAAAACTCCGCCCTGAAAATCAGGACGGAGAAAATACCGTGGTACCACCTGAATTCGATGCATAAGCACCGCACTCAAAATCCTTAACGCAGAAATACGTCGGGTTCTAATAAGCATAAGCCTTTCTTCCCGAAGCTAACGGACTACCTTCACACACTTCCGCTAAAGGCTTTCACCAACCGCCTTTTCTCTGAGAGCGTCCCTGTGTTACTCCTTCCGCTTATCGCCATAAACAAATATCCAGTAGATTTTAACACAAAGAAAAGAATAAGTCAATAGCAGAGTGAAGATTTAAGCTAAGAAAACAGGCATCTCACCGTTAAGTGAAATGCCTGTGTATAAGCAATCAATTATTTAACCTTTACAGACTTGATTTTGCTGAGGTTACCGTAAACGTTTTTGCCGTTGAATACCTTGTAAGCTCTGACCTTGAAGTAGTACTTCTTGCCGCTCTTGAGCTTTTTGATTGTCTTTGAAGTAGCCTTGGCATCCTTAACGATTACTTTCTTTGCATAGTCAAAGTCTCTGTCAGTTGTGTAGAATACACGGTAGCCTGATGCGCCGTTTACTGTCTTCCAGTTAACTGTTGCGCTCTTTTTACCTGCCTTAACACTGCTGATAACTGCCTTTGCAGGAACTGTTGTTGTTGATTTTTCTTCGCTGAAGTCACCGTATACGATACAGCCGTTAAGCTTCTTGTATGCTCTTACCTTGAAGTCGTAGGTGGAGCCGCCCTTAAGCTTCTTAAGCTTGAGATATCTTTTTGATGTGGTGGAGCCTACCTTAACGAATTCCTTCTTAGCTTCGTCATATCTGAATACTTCGTAACCGTCTGCACCTGCAACCTTTGACCAGTAAAGCTTAAGTGTGGTTACGGTCTTTTCGTACTTAACAGTCTTTACCTTGTCAACTTTGAAATTCTGTGCGAACTGGAAGGAGTACTTACCTGTACCGCCGCTGATTACTACGAAATATTTACCGTCAGCGAGAGTAACCTCGTGAACGTCCTTACGTGAAGTAGCCTTTTCTTCTAATTTGTTATCCTTGCTGCTCCATACTTCCTTGTTATCGATGTCAAGGATACGGATGGTGTAAGAAGGCATATAGGAAACAAAAGCAAGAGTTGCTGTTCCCTTTACTGCATTGATTTCGAAATAATCAACACCGTCAGTCATTGAAAGATGGCCTACTACTGCATTAGTGAAAGGAATCTTATTGGGGTTAACGATGGAGTTATTGGGTTCAACAGAGTTTGAACCTGCTGATTTATAGTAAAGGTCGAACTTATAGTCTCCCTTTGCCTTTGTGAAATAGTAGGGGAATTTTGTTGATTTAAGGCTGTTTACCTTAATGTAGTAAGTACCTGCTGAAAGTTCAAACTTGTACTCATCTGTTCTCTGCTTTTTAGAAGCATCCCACTGGTTCATTTCCTTTGACCAGATAGCATTGCCGCCTGCATTGAGAAGATAGATGCAGTAATATTCCATCTTTGATGTGAACTTAACAGTAACAGTACCTGATGTGGGTACATTGAATACGAAGAAATCGTTTTCTTCCTCATCCTTAAGGATTTTTCCTGAAGCGGTTGAGTCAAACTTTACTTCCTTAGCATATTTAAGCTCATTGTTCTTATCGTTGTCTACATTTGACTGACCCTTGGTTTCAGCTGTGAAGGTAAGTCTGAAATCATAAGAGCCTGTGGATGCACCGATAGCGCCTAAAACGCCCTCACCGCTTATTTTGAGATAGTATGTACCTGCATCCATAGCATGGCTGTAAGCAACGTCACCGGAAGTAGAACGGGTTGTAACCCATGACTTTACTTCTTTTTTGTTAGCGTCGTAGATTGCTACGGTAAAGGGTCTCATGGAAGTGGTGACATAGATACGCACTCTGCCGTACTGAGTTGTGGTGAACTTATAGAAGTCCTCACCGTCATTTGAAGTGATGCTTTCACCGTATGCTTTGTCCATTACGATTTCAGTCGCAGTGTCATAAGATGCAAATGCGGGAACAAAAAGAGTGAACACTACAGAAAGAACCATAAGCATACAAAGAAGGTTTTTAAGATATTTTTTCATAGAAAATTCCTCCTAATAATATACTTTTGCATAATGCTATATACTAATACTACCACCATAACCTGAAAAAGTCAATAGATATAGTAAAGTAAAATGTAAAATTAATAATTAACTATGGTTTAAAATCAGTTTTCCTCCAGAAGCTTTTCACAGGCTGCGAGCTTTACGCAGATGCACAGAAGCTTGGTAGCTGTGAGAAGCTCATCAACGGGAGGATAGGAAGGTGCGATACGGATATTTCTGTCATTGGGGTCATAGCCGTAAGGGAAGGTAGCGCCGACTGTGGTGAGTGTTACACCGCCCTCTTTGCAGAGCTGATAAACTCGTTTGGCAGTTCCGTCCATAACATCGAGTGAAATGAAGTAACCGCCCTTTGGTTTTGTCCATGTGGCTACCCCGTACTTTCCGAGCTGAGTTTCAAATTCATTGATAACAGCCTTGAACTTGGGAGCAAGAATGTTCTTATGAAGCTTCATATGGCTCTTGATGCCCTTTACATCCCTGTAGAACTTGACATGTCGGAACTGATTAAGTTTATCGTAGCCGATTGTCTGGATGTTCATACGGCTGATAATCATTTTTATGTTTTTGTCGGAAGCGGCAAGAACTGCAACACCTGAGCCGGGGAAAGAAATTTTTGAGGTTGAAGTGAACTCAATTACCATATCGTCGTGACCGTACTTTTTAAGCACATCAAAGATATTGTCAAGTTTTTCTGTTTCATCGGTAAGGTCGTGAATGATGTAAGCATTATCCCAGATAATTCTGAAGTCCTTTGCAGCAGGTGTCATGGCTGCAATTCTGTCTACAGTTTCACTGGTATATGTCACGCCTGTAGGATTAGAGTATTTGGGCACACAGAACATGCCCTTTACCTTTTCA
>JAZNIQ010000022.1:0-5311 GCA_045577555.1 Candidatus Fimenecus sp. | reverse complement strand
GGAGAAATGATGGATGAAGTTCGTCATTTCTTTGGTGTTGATGCGGTTAAACGTGCTTTGGATGAAATGGCAATGCTTAAACTTAATGTGTTCCATTGGCATTTAAGTGATGATCAAGGATATAGAATTGAAAGTGAAGTTTTTCCATTACTTAATGAAATCAGCAGCAAACGTAAATACGAATATCTTGGCGGTGACGGGCATTTAGCTAAAATTCCTGAAATAAAAATGGGTGGAAACGAATATTTCCATTATTATAAAAAGAGTGAAATTAAAGAAATTGTTGAGTACGCAAAAAATCTTTGCATTGATATAATTCCTGAAATTGATTTGCCGGGTCATACTGTTGCAATGCTTGCTGCATATCCAGAATTATCCTGTATGAAAGAAACATATGAAGTATATTGTAAAAGTGGTATTACAAAGGATATTCTTTGTGCAGGTCAGGACAGTACATATGATTTTGTTGAAAAGCTTTTAACTGAGGTTTGCGAACTATTCCCATATAAATATTTCCACATGGGTGGCGATGAGGCTGCAAAGGGCCATAAGATTTGGGAAAATGATTGTTCTGTTTGTCAAAAGAAGATGAAAGAACTTGGATTGAAAAATGGTTCAGAATTACAGGGGTATTTTAATAACCGTGTTAATGAAATTCTAAAAAAACTTGGTAAAATAAGTATAGAATGGAATGACGGTATAGGAGATAATACAGATAGTGATATTGTTGGACACTATTGGATTTATCGTACACCGGCATGGATAAAAAAAGAAAATGATAAGAGAAAGTATATTGTTTCACCTTGTCCGCCACTTTATTTTGATTTGTCATATGCAACAGCACCACTTAAAAAGGTATATAAATACAATATTGCAAAATCAGGCTTTATAAACACTAAAAATGTTCTTGGTGTTGAGTTTGAAACATGGGCAGAGTGGATTGTTAATGAAAGTGCTTGGCAATTTACCGTTTATCCAAGGATATTTGCATTTGCTGAGATTGCATGGACTAACGATGAGTTGAAGAACTATAAAGATTTTTATAAAAGACTTGATTTCTTTAAAGCATATATGCGTTCAAAAAATATCAATTACTCAAGAATTGAAAAGAAAAATCTTTTCTTAAGGAATCGTTCAATTTACCACCTTGGAACTTTGGGTATTGAATATAAGAAAAATGAAGAAATAAAGAAGTTAAATAAATAAGGGGATTTAAAAATGGATATAATGAATCTCTTATCATTTTTTACCGGTATAGGTTTATTCCTTTATGGTATTGATGCTATGGGCGAGGGCCTTGAATATGCCGCGGGCTCTAAAATGAAAAAAATACTTGGTGCTCTTACTAAAAACAGATTGTTAGCTGTTTTGATGGGTGCACTTGTTACTGCGTTGATTCAAAGCTCATCTGCAACAACTGTTATGGTTGTTGGTTTTGTTAACGCAGGTCTTATGAATCTTGCGCAAGCTGTCGGAGTTATTATGGGTGCTAATATCGGTACTACTGTTACAAGTGTACTTATCGCAATGGATTTGGGTATGATTGCACCGGTTGCTCTTGTTCTTGGCGTTTTTGCAATGCTTTTTGTTAAAAAAGACATCGTAAAACATATCGGACAAACAGTTGCAGGCTTTGGTATGCTTTTTGTTGGTATGGAATTGATGGCTTATGGTATGGCACCATTGGGTGAGTCAGAAGTATTCACATACTTTATGACAAATTTCAGCAATCCTGTTGTCGGCGTCCTTATTGGTCTTGTGCTCACGGCAATTATTCAGAGTTCTTCTGCAAGTATCGGTATTTTGCAAGCTCTTGCATTGCAGGGTCTTGTACCGATTGAATTTGCTGTATATATTCTTTTAGGACAGAATATTGGTACTTGTGTTACCGCACTTCTTTCAGTGGCAGGCTCAAAGACGAACTCAAAGAGAACTGCGGTTATGCACTTGCTTTTCAATGTTATTGGTACAGTAATATTCTTGCTTATTACTGCATTTACACCATATACTACATGGCTTGAAAGTATAAGTGATAATGTATCTGCACAGATTTCAGCGGCACATATCATCTTCAATGTAGTTAATACAATTATTTTGTTCCCATTTGCGAATTGGATTATCAAAATGGCATGTGTTCTTGTGCCTGATAAAGAACCTGAGGATTCAAAGCTTGAATTCAAATTTTATGATGAGCATCTTCTTACAACACCACCTGTTGCTGTTGAGCAGATTGGTAAAGAGGTTGTCAGAATGGCTTATCTTGCTCGTGATAACTTTGACCGTGCTGCAACAGCACTTATTAATAATGATGTTTCAAAGAAGGAAAAAATTGAATCCGTTGAAGAAGTTATCAATTTTCTAAATCATGGCATAACAAGACATCTTGTTAAAATAAATGCTCTTGATTTGGACTATTCAGACGCTAAATATATTGGTCGTTTGTTCCATGTAATCAACGACATTGAACGTATTGGTGACCACGCAGTTAATCTTAGCGAAGCAGCTGTAGTGCGTAGTAATGAAAAACTTGCAATATCTGACGAAGCAGTTGCAGAACTTGAAATAATGCATAAATGCGTTGTTGAGTTGCTCAATGCGTCAATTGATTCCTTTAAAAAGCAAGAACTTACTGTTGAAGAGGCAAAACGCATTGAAACTCTCGAAACTGCATCAGATAATCTTAAAGAAAAGTATCAGAATGCACATCTTCGTCGTCTTAACGAGGAACATTGTGAAACACGAGCAGGTATGATGTTTGTAAATACTCTTATCGACTTTGAACGTGTTGGTGACCATTCAAAGAATATCGCATTTGCCGTTGCTAAAAAGCCGGGTGAAAAAATTGCGGCAGACGAGGAAATTATAAAAATATATTAATTAAATAACAGGTGGGGATACATCACCATTTTGTATGTCGGAGTTGAAAAAATGAAAAAGCTAATTTCAGTTTTTTTATCATTAGTCATTTTATTGTTGATGACTTCTTGCCAACCAACACTTAAAACAGATAAATTTGATAGTTTCAGTGTTATGAAAAACGCTGAAACTATCGGCGATTTAAAAGGTGAAGTAGCAGCTGAAGGTGCATTTATTGAAATTCTTTTTCCAGAGGAAAGAGTTTTTGACACCGTAGTAATAAAAGAAAAAGATAACCAAATTGATAAATTCTCAATCTGGCTTAAAGACGAAAACGGTGATTATCAAGTAATTTATCGACAGGATAGAATAGGTGATTATCGATATTGTGAAATCGGTGAGCATACTGCTAATTCACTTAAAATCTGCATTGAGTCATCAAACGAGAATCAATATTATTTGAAAGACATTGACGTGCTAAATGTCAAAGACAATATAAACAAGGATTTTCGTGTAACATCATATTTAGTTTGCCAATGGTTTTATGGTAATGAAAATATAGAAACAGAAAAAATGAATACATTAACGGATATAATATTATTTGGTGTTGCTCGATTTGATGAAAACGGAAAAGTATATCTTCAAGACCTTGACATCAATGGTGAACTTGTCAGTGGAGATAAGATTTTTAAGGATATCATTGCTCAAATCAAAAGAGTAAATCCAGATGCTAAGATATATTGCAATATTTTAGGTCCTGACGGCTCAGATTCTGAAGAAAAAGAAAAACTACATAGTCAGGCATTTGTTGATAATGACAAAGTACTTATTAACAACATTTTAGATTTATTGAAATTATATGATTTTGATGGTATCTTTTTTGATTATGAATATCCTCATAAATTGAAAAGCATTAAAGATTACTCTGATTTTCTTGTCAAACTTGATTCAATTTTATGTGATTATATTCTCGGTGCAGCATTTTCACACTGGAGTTGCAATATATCAAATGATGCTATTAAGGTGCTCGATAGAGTTGAAATAATGGCATACGACAATATGGGCGAATATGGTTCCCATGCTGAGTTTGCAACTGTTGGTGGTGCTCTTGCAATCAAAGATTTTGAGAAACGTGGGTTTGACTTGTCAAAATGTGATTTAGGATTGCCTTTTTATGGCAGAACTCACGGTGGTGACGAGGCATGGCCGTCATATGCACAAATTGCTGGTGATTTGGATAATAATCCATTTAAAAATAAGATATCAAAATCATATATAAATGGTGTGACAGATGGTTCAGTAGTAACAAGTTTTAATGGTGTGCAAATGATTAAAGATAAAACTGCATTTGCAAATGATTATGGTTTAGGTGGCGTAATGGTATGGCATTACACTTGCGATGTACCTTATGAAAGTGACATGTCACTTTTTAAAGCAGTTCAAACTTCACTCGAAACAAGAAATTAAATAACAAAAAATCCGTGCTTCCCAATTGAGAAACACGGATTTTTTTTATAACTATTTAAGCATTAAAGAGTTTCTACAATGTCTCTTGTATCTCTAGCAATTGCAAGTTCTTCATTAGTAGGAAGAACATATACTTTAACTTTTGAATTTTCAGTTGAAAGTTCGCCCTCCTTACCCTTAACAAGAGTTTTACCGATTTCATTATTGATTTCAATGCCGAGGAATGAAAGTTCATTACAAATCTTATCACGGATATCATCAGCATTTTCACCGATACCACCTGTAAATACTATAGCATCAATTCCATCCATAGCAGCAGCAAATGCACCGATATATTTCTTAATTTGATATGCGAGAATGTTTCTTGCAATTAAGCATTGTTCATTTCCTTCTGCTGCAGCAGCCTTAAGGTCTCTGTCATCAGAAGAAAGACCAGAAACACCGAGTAGACCTGATTTTTTGTTAAGAAGAGTATCCATTTCTTTAACTGAAAGGTTTTCTTTTTCCATAATGAAAAGAACTACTGATGGGTCAATAGCACCACAACGTGTACCCATTTCAAGACCGTCAAGTGGAGTAAGACCCATTGTTGTGTCAATAACTTTACCGTTTTTAACGGCTGTGATTGATGAACCGTTACCAAGGTGACATGTTACAATCTTAAGGTCTTCAATGTCTTTACCCATAACCTCAGCGCATCTTGCACTTACGAATTTATGAGATGTACCGTGGAAACCGTAACGACGAATTGAATGTTTCTTTGTGAGTTCATAAGGAATAGGGAATGTATATGCTTCAGCAGGCATTGTGCTATGGAATGCGTTATCAAAAACAGCAACCTGTGGAACATCTTTGCCAAAAAGTTCAATACTTGCATTGATACCCATAATGTTTGCAGGGTTGTGAAGAGGAAGTCGGAGGCCAAGCGGTCTTAAGGAAGACAATGTCATAAATCAACTCCTTGGCTCACAGAACGACATGGCTACGA
>JAZNIQ010000021.1:0-3864 GCA_045577555.1 Candidatus Fimenecus sp. | reverse complement strand
ATCTTCTGTAATTCTATCGTTTCCACAAAGTCCGTTTGCCATAATTGCAACGGTATCGTTTGTTGATGTATCACCGTCAACACTCAGCATATTATAACTTCTGTTTACGCACCAGGTTAATGCACACTTAAGCATTTCAGGTGAAATGTCTGCATCAGTTGTGATGAATGACAGCATTGTAGCCATGTTGGGATGAATCATACCGCTACCTTTTGCAATTGCGCCGATTGTACAGGTCTTGCCGTCAAGGTCAAAAGATACTGAAATTGTCTTTTTTACTGTATCAGTAGTCATAATTGCTTCCGCAGCAGAATCAGAGCCGTTACTATTGAGTCCGTCAACCAATTCCTGCATACCATTCTTTATAGGCTCAAGGTCAATAGGCTGACCAATAACACCCGTTGAAGCGACAATTACATCACTTGCTGAAACGCCTGTATATTGTGCTGCCAAATCGCACATTGCCTGTGCTTTGAGGACACCATCAGCATTACAAGTATTTGCAATACCACTGTTACAGATTACCGCACGAGCCTTACCATTCTCGAGATTTTTTCTTGTAACTGTAATTGGTGCACCAAACACTAAATTTTTTGTATAGACCGCCGCTGCGTCACATTCCTTTTCGGAAACAATAAGCATAAGGTCTTTTTTTGTCTTATTCTTACGGATTCCGCAATGAATTCCGTTAGCTTTAAAACCTTTAGGTGAGGTAACGCCACCATTGAGATTAATTTTAATTGAAAATGCCATATTTTTTCACCATTATAAATTTAATTGATATTCCGGGTTAATTCCCATTTTCACATTCAAGCATTGAACTGCGGCACCACTGGCACCCTTGCCAAGATTATCATATCTTGCGATTAAAAGAATTCTGTCATTATTACCGCAGACTGTGATTTCCATACCATCATTTTCACTCATTTTATTACCTGCGATAAATCCGTTTTCGTCCATATTTTCTTTATACATTACAATATCTGAATTGTATTTTTCTTTGTAAACCGTTTTTATGTCCTCCGCAGTCTTGCCGTCTTTCAAATCCTTTTTGAAAAGTGGCACTGTCATAACCATACCGCTGAAATAATCACAGATATATGGTGAGAAGATAGGTTCATTGTTAAGACCTGAAATTGCTTTCATTTCTTTTAAATGCTTGTGCTGTTGAGTAAGAGCATATTCTCTTGGAGCATCTAAAAGATAATCTCTTTCAGCATCTTCATACTGTGCGATACCATTTTTACCTGCGCCGCTGTAACCTGAAATTGCATGACAGGCAATGCATATATCCTTATCTATAATTCCTGCATCAACAAGTGGTTTAACAAGGGCTATAAATCCGCTTGCATAACAACCGGGCACAGCAATTCTCTTTGAGTTTTTAAGTTTATTATCAAAATCCGTTGACAATTCAGGGAAACCGTAAGCCCAACCCTCATTTGTGCGATGCGCAGTTGATGTATCGATTACGATTGTGTTGTCATTTTCGATAAGGCTTACTGCCTCAACTGCCGCCGCATCAGGAAGGCAAAGAAATGCTATGTCAGCAGAATTAAGTGCTTTTTTACGAGCATCCGTATCTTTTCTTAAATCTTCGGGAAGTGTAATCAATTCAACATCTTCCCTTTTTGCAAGACGGTCAAAAATCTTAAGGCCTGTTGTGCCCTGACTACCGTCAATGAATATTCTGGTCATATATATTATCCTTATTTGTTCAACTTTTTAATTCTTTCAACTTGATTGAGTACATTCTGTGGAGCAGGGCCACCGAGAGATGTACGGTCATTTACACATTTATCAAGATTAATTGCATCAAACACGCCTTCGTCAAAAACATCGCAAACTGCTTTATATTCCGGGAGCGGTAATGTTTCAAGTGTAAGACCTTTTTTGATGCAGAGTGCTACAAGCTCACCTGTTGCTTTATATGCATCACGGAAAGGAAGACCTTTACCTACAAGATAATCGGCACAGTCAGTTGCATTTATAAATCCGCCTGCTGCTGCTTTTCTCATATTTTCAGGAAGTGCAGTCATAGTATCAAGCATCGGAATAAATGCAGTAAGACACATTTTCACTGTGTCAAAAGCATCAAAAATTGCCTCTTTATCTTCCTGCATATCCTTGTTGTATGCAAGAGGCAGACCTTTCATCATTGTAAGAAGTGTTGTCAAATCACCAAACACACGACCTGACTTACCACGGATTAATTCTGTGATATCAGGATTTTTCTTCTGTGGCATAATTGATGAGCCTGTTGAAAAAGCATCATCAAGTTCAATGAATTTAAATTCCCATGAGCACCACAATACAATTTCTTCTGAAAAACGTGAAAGATGCACCATAATAATTGAAATTACAGATGCAAGTTCCATACAGAAGTCACGGTCAGAAACTGAGTCGAGTGAATTTTGCATAGCACCGTTGAAGCCAAGTGCTTTTGCTGTCATTTCACGGTCTGTATTATATGTAGTCCCTGCCAATGCGCAAGCACCAAGTGGTGAATAGTTCATTCTGTCAGTTGCCTGTAAAAGTCTTTCTTTATCACGAAGAAGCATTTCAGCATAAGCCATTAAATGATGACCGAATGTAATAGGCTGCGCTCTCTGCAAATGAGTGTAACCCGGCATTACAGCACTTGCATATTGTTCCGCTTTTTTACAAAGCACATCTATAAGTTCTGTAAGTTGATTATAAAGTGCATCACACTCATGACGGAGATAAAGTCTTATATCAACTGCAACCTGGTCATTACGGCTGCGGGCGGTATGAAGTCTTTTTCCCGCCGCGCCAATACGGGCAGTAAGCTCGCCCTCCACAAAGGTGTGAATATCCTCTGCATTTGGGTCAATCTCTAATTCTCCGCTTTCGATTTCTGACTTGATAGCATTAAGTCCGTCAGTAATCTGAACGAGGTCCTCTGCAGAGATTATTCCCTGTGCACAAAGCATTGCAGCATGAGCAAGACTGCCGTCAATATCTTCTTAATACATACGGCTGTCAAACTTTATTGATGAGTTAAAATCATTTGTTTTCGGGTCGATTTCTTTTGAAAATCTGCCTTTCCAGAGTTGCATAGTTATTCTCCTATATTAGCACAATACGACAAAGAGATATTTTCCCTTTGTCGTCTATATTGTTAATTGATTATTTATATCAAAATTAATTGATATATTTAATTTTGTAAATGTTTTTCGTTAGGCAATGTTGCCGAAACGAAGTTGTATCGGGTATACCACGAGTTGAGAGCAACAAAGCATAACGGAAAACAGGACAAAATTAGTTATTTTCGTTACGCTGTTTATCTAACAAAGCCTTTACTTTGATTGATAAACCGAACAAGTTAATAAATCCTGCTGAATCTTTCTGGTTATATGCACCGCCGTCGTCACCAAATGATGCAACGTTTTCATCATAGAGTGAATAAGGTGAAGTGATACCGGCATTGATGATATTACCCTTATAGAGTTTGAGCTTAACATCACCTGTAACTGTCTTCTGTGTTTCGTCAACAAAAGCAGAAAGTGCCTCACGGAGTGGTGTGAACCAAAGACCGTTATAAACAACTTCGCCGAATTTCTGTGCAACGAGTTTCTTATAATGTGATGTGTCACGGTCAAGGCAAATCATTTCAAGAAGTTCGTGTGCCTTGTAAAGAATTGCACCACCTGGAGTTTCATAAACACCACGAGATTTCATACCAACAAGACGGTTTTCAACGATGTCAAGAAGTCCGATACCATTAGCACCACCAAGTTCGTTAAGTTTTTCAACGATTGCAAGACCTTTCATTTCAACACCGTCAATAGCTGTTGGAACACCTTTTTCAAAGTGGATTGTTACATAAGTTGGTTTATCTGG
>JAZNIQ010000020.1:0-7867 GCA_045577555.1 Candidatus Fimenecus sp. | reverse complement strand
CATTACGCAGTAGGTCAGTTCAATATTAATAACCTTGAATGGACTAAAGCAATCCTTCTCACAGCACAAGAAATGAATTCTCCTGTTATTCTTGGTGTGTCTGAAGGTGCAGGTAAATATATGTGTGGCTACAACACAGTTGTAGGTATGGTTGAGGGTATGCTTGAGGGACTTAATATTACAGTTCCTGTTGCTCTCCATCTTGACCATGGTTCATATGAAGGTGCAAAGGCTTGTATCGAAGCAGGCTTTAGCTCAATTATGTTCGACGGTTCTCACTATCCAATCGATGAAAATATCGCAAAGACAAAAGAATTAGTTGCAATTTGTGAAGAAAAAGGTCTTTCAATTGAAGCTGAAGTTGGCTCAATCGGTGGCGAAGAAGATGGTGTTGTTGGTGCAGGCGAATGTGCTGACCCTAATGAGTGTAAAATGATTGCCGACCTTGGTGTTACAATGCTTGCAGCAGGTATCGGTAATATTCACGGTAAATATCCTGAAAACTGAGCAGGTCTTTCATTTGACACACTTGCAGCAGTTCAGGAAAAGACAGGTACAATGCCTCTTGTTCTTCACGGTGGTACAGGTATCCCAGCAGATATGATTAAAAAGGCAATTTCCCTTGGCGTTTCAAAAATCAACGTTAACACTGAGTGCCAACTTGCATTCCAAGAAGCAACAAGAAAGTATATTGAAGAAGGCAAGGACCTTGAAGGCAAGGGCTTTGACCCAAGAAAACTTTTAGCTCCTGGTGCAGAAGCTATTAAGGCTTGTGTTCGTGAAAAGATTGAACTCTTTGGTTCAGCAAATAAAGCATAATTAAAACTGGTTTTTCGTAATACCGCGTGTCTATCGACTCGCGGTATTTTTTGTATAGAAAAAGCACCCTATAAGGGTGCTTAATTTTTAATATTCAATCTCTATTTCGTTTTCACCGGTTTTGTTTTCGTATGTAACAAGACCTTTTTTGGGAACATAAATTTCAGTTTTTATATGTTTCGGAAATGCTTTTTTGCAAGTCCATTTTAAGGTGAATTTGTGGTTTTCACTATCGGTTTTTATTTCCTCAATATCACCACAGACAGCAACGGGATAAGGTCTGTTGAAAACCTCGTTGAGTTCATCCTTTTCGAAATTGTATCCCCAATAAATGCTGCTCCAATGATATTTTTCAAATTCTCCCACGATAAAGTCAATATGTTTCAACCAATCATGACCAGGAGCTGTGCCACCCCACTCACCAAAAAGCACGGGCACATTCATGTTTAACTGATTTTTTCTGATTTCCCTTAAAATACATCTCACTCTGTTGTTGCTTGAGTATTTATTATAAAGAGGGGAATCAACAAAAATATCGTACGCGTGTGGAGAATATATATCATTTTCCTTGGCTTTAATTTCAAAAGGCAATCCCAGATTTGCATAATAATTGTGCTCAAAGAAATTGAAAACATCACTTTTGTTGACAATTTTACTTACATTATCAAAAAATGGTTGATAATAATCACGATTAAACTCTTTAGTATACTCTTCAAGTCCATTTATGGAATCATAAA
Organism: Candidatus Fimenecus sp.; assembly: GCA_045577555.1. GTDB lineage: Bacteria > Bacillota > Clostridia > Oscillospirales > Acutalibacteraceae > Fimenecus. Next base: position 6,311 of record JAZNIQ010000020.1, on the reverse strand, counting down.
ACTTTTCTTCACTGTCCATAATTGAAAGCAGTTTGTGAAGTCCCTTTTTTGTACGGATAAAGGAGTAGAGTTTTAATACCATTTTGGCAAACCCTATTTTGTCACAGCAATTTTTAAAATATTTTTCAAAATTAACTTCTTTGCCATAAGCTGTTTTAATAATATTTGATGCAAGAGTCAAAAAGACTTTTCTTCCGTTTGCATGTATATAAGGTTCATTGAAATAGTCATAGCCTATTATGTTTTTGCAGTCAGAAAGTGAGTCTGCAACATGTTCCCACATTTTAATATATTTCGTTTGTATGTTGTTGCAGTCAGTCCAAAAATCATAAAAAGCATTCTGAACACCCTGCATATAGAAATATCCTTCTGTCCAGATAGCATATTGACGTGGGTTGGGATAAGACGGGTCAATAGCCCATTTTGGTGCACCATCAGCATGAAAATGATGCGAAAATAAATCCTGATGCATATCAAACATAACATAAATGTTGTTTTCGGCACATTGGTCAATAAACTCTTTGAGCGAAGAGATAAGGTCATTGTTATATTTCCCTTCTTGTGGCTCAATGGCAGCCCATGTGATACCCAGACGGACAATGTTTACACCAACGGATTTCATATCCTTAAAAAGATTTTTCTTTAAAAGTTGTTTGCGTATAAGAAAACTTTTTGCTTTATGTTCTTTGATACAGAGATTTATTCCGCGAAATATTCTTTCCCTGCCAAATTCATCCCTGATTTTTAAATTATCGCAATAAAACATAATTTTTTCCTCTTGTGTTTATTGTGGTATGACTTTATTCTATCACAATAAAAAAGGGAACTCAATAAACAAATGGTTGATAATGTAATTAATTTTTAGTATAATCACTGTTGAGGTGTTTTAAATGATTGAACCTACAATTAAACTTTACGAAAATGATTCATATATAAAGGTTTTTTCTGCTACTGTTCTTTCTTGCGAAGAAAAAGACGGTATGTATTATATTGTGCTTGATAAAACTGCATTTTTCCCTGAAGGCGGAGGACAGGATGCCGATAAGGGTAAAATAGGTGAGGCGGATGTTCTTGACGTGCAGATTAAGAACGATGTAATTTATCATAAAGTTGATAAGTCGTTTATAGAAAATGAAACTGTTGAATGTGTTATTGACTGGGAATCACGATATTCCCGAATGCAGAATCATACAGGCGAGCATATTGTTTCAGGTGTTATCCATAGCCTTTTTGGTTATAACAATGTGGGTTTCCATATGAATGATGCTTTGGTAACGCTGGATGTTGACGGACCTTTAAATGATGATGACATAAGGAAAGTTGAACTTAAATCAAATAAGGCGATTTATGACAATAAGAGCATTAAGGTGATTTATCCAACAGCAGAAGAATTGCCAAATTATGATTATCGCAGTAAACTCCAGATTACAGAAGGTGTTCGTCTTATTGAAATTGAGGATTGTGACCTTTGTGCTTGTTGTGCTCCACACGTTGCAAAAACAGGTGAAATAGGAATTATCAAGATTATCAGTTTTATTCCGTATAAAAAAGGCACAAGAATTGAAATGCTTTGTGGATTGTTGGCATTTAATGATTATTCCAATCTACACAGCACAAATAAATTAGTTATGAATATGCTTTCTGCCAAACGCTTTGAAATTGCAGATTCAGTTGAGAGGATTCAAAATGAGCTTGGTAATGCGAGAATGGAAAACAAAAAACTTTTGTCCGAGCTTGCAACACTAAAAATGGATAAGCACGTGTGTGGTAACAAAGTTTGTGTTTTTATTGATGGTGTTTCTTATGATGAATTGAGAAACTGTTCAAACTCACTTATAGAGGAATTTGAGTACTGCTATTTATTCTCAAATGTTGATGCTGATAATTATATCTATGTTGTTTCAAGTAAAGAAAACAATGTCCGTGATAAAGTGCAGGAACTCAACAAAACCTTTAATGGTAAAGGTGGGGGTAGGGATACCTATGCACAAGGAAAAATCACAGGAAACAAAGAAAAAATTATAACAACAATTCTAAAATAACGGTAGATCGGGGTCAATACCTCTCCGTTTAGTTACAAAGAAAGGGAATGATATTTTTATCATTCCCTTTAATCTTTTACCTATTTAATTGTTGGGTTATCAGGAATTGCCTGTACTCCAAACTCATTTTTGAGTGCTTTATATTCTTTTAATGAGATTGTAACAACGGAGCCGTGGCGGGGCTTTAAATGGTCCATTGCGGTAATATCACGGTTAACTCGTTTAAAGTTTTCAAAATCCTTTGTCTGTTGTGTGTAGAAATGACCTGTTCCATATTCATCCATAATCATTACCCATGAATCAGTACCGTTAATGTTATACATTGTACTGCCCTCAACACCGAAATATCCAAGTGAAACAATTACAGGTTTTTCTGTGTCATATGGTCCTGTAAGATTTTTTGACTTAACATAGGCAATTTTTTGTGTTTCGTCATATTTGAAGTAGAGATAGTAATAATCATTTTTCTCGTTATATACAATATCGGCATCAATACACTGAATTCCCTCTTCCCATCTGCCGTAGAGTGGCTTTGGTTCGGTTTCAAATGTCTTGAAATCCTTTGTGTATGCATAGTAATGACCTGCAATATCGTTTTCAATAGTTGAATGTGCCCAGTAAACCATATACATTTCTACTTCCGGGTCCCATATGGCTTGTGGTGCCCAAGCGCGTGTTGTGTTTGCAAATTCGCCACCAAGTTCACGAATGTCAATTACTGTTTCATCAGTCCAGTTAATGAGGTCTTCTGACTTCCAAGTAACAAGTGCGTGGTTAGATGTCCAACCAAGATTTGCATCCATATCAGTTGCGATAATGTAATAACAACCATCCTGACCTTTAAGAATATATGGGTCACGGCAACAACCTGTGCCAAGTTTTTGGTCAATAATAGGCTTGTTATCATTAAGTGCCTGAAAACGATAGCCGTCGGAACTGATTGCCATATTTATTCTTTGTTCCTCAACGGAATTTCCTGTGAAATAAACAAAAAGATAAGCGTCTTTTCTTGACAATGCAGGGTAGGCATAGTCGTTAAAAAGGAAATTGAAAAGATTAAATGCTACCATAACAATAGCGGTAATATAACGGATAACAGGAATCATCATAAAGCATTCTCCTTTGATTCTATTTCGTATATTATATCATAAAAAAGACAACAATGTAAAGAAAAAAATCAAAACTCGGCATTGCTACCGAGTTTTTTTCATTATTCTGTTTTATATTTCTCTGCCTGAAGATTAAACATGTAGGCATATGTGCCGTTAAGTGCCATAAGTTCTGCATGACTTCCGCTTTCAATTATTCTGCCATTTTCCATAACGTAAATTCTGTCGGCGTTAACAGTAGTTGAAAGTCGATGAGAAATGAATATAACAGTTTTCTTGTCCGCTGCTTCAATCATTGCCTGATTAAGGTTGTACTCAGCAACAGGGTCAAGGTTTGCGCTGGGCTCATCAAGAATAACATAAGGACAGTCCTTATAAAATGCTCTGGCTATAGCTGTTTTCTGTGCTTCACCACCGGAGAACATAACACCTTCGTCGTCAAACTCTCTTAAAAGTTCGGTGTTTATTCCATTTTTAAGTTCTTTGTTGAATCCACTGTGTTTAAGAGCATCCCAAACTCTTTCTTCATCTGGATTAATGTCAAGAGATACGTTCTCTCCAAGACTGCATGAGAAAATCTGGAAATCTTGAAAAACAGCTGCAAACCTGTCACGGTGGGAATCTGCCGTTGCATTCTTGATATTTTCACCGTCAATAAGGATTTCGCCTTCAGTAGCATCGTAAAGTCTTAACAACAGATTTGTAAGGGTTGTTTTTCCCGCACCGTTGTAACCGACAAGAGCAATTTTTTCATAAGGCTTGATTGTAAGGTTAATGTCTTCAAGAGTAGGTTTGTCGTTGTTAGGATAAGTAAAAGACAAATTCTTGATTTGAATTTCTTTTGGCTCAGTTTTCTTAACAGTTTTTCCGCCGTTTTTAATCTTGAAATCTGCACCTAAAAATTCTCGGTATTTATCAATCATCTTTGCCTGTTCTGAGAAACGAGCCAATGCCCAGATTGTGAGGAATTGGAAAGACATAGCAACAGCATGTGCACCATTGAATGTTGCAACAAAGTCACCTGCAGAAAGTGTTTCTTTAACAAGAACGCAGTACCCCATATAGAGTGGAAGAAGGAACAAAAATCCTAATTCCTGAACACCGAGAGTCTGTAAACAGTTAAGGGTTGAAATTTTATCCCAGTATTTCTTTTGATTATCTATAACATCATCGGCAGCATCGTTATATCTGTCAATAAGAAGCGGAGAAATGTTGTTCATTCTCACTTCTTTTGCATAGTCCTGCAAATAGAAAACACGTTGAAAATAGTCAGAACGTCTATGATATTTTGCGTTTTCAATTCGTCTTTCCATCATAAGTGTACCGACTTTTTTGCTTATAGGAAGAAAAACACAGATAACAACAAGAATAATCGCAAGACACCAAGGGTCAATAGTAAGAAGTACAGATGCAACTGTCACAAGTGAAATAATGTGACCGATATACATTCTCACAAGTCCTAAAAGATTTTGGATATTACCCGATGATGATTCAATGGTGAGAATGAAATTGTTATAGAATTCAGGGTTGTCATAAGATTCAAGGTCAAGACTTCTTGCTTTGTCATATAGCTTCTGGTTAAGACCGTAATAAAGTCTTTCTCGTTCCATATTCCAGTAAAACTCCCTGAATAACCATGAAATCACCGTTGAACCGACAAGTACAAGTGCAATAACCAAAACAGCATCGAAAATTCTTTTAAGGTCAGTGCCTTCTGAAACAACGACGATAATATATTTAACACCAATAACACGGATGAGGTTGTTGGGAAGTATCATCAAAAGACCCCACATAAGTTCACCGAGAACAAGCAGGGGAGATATGTTGAACATAAGTCGAACAAAGAAGAAAATATTAGAGGGCATTGAGTGATTTGTCTTTTCCTTTTGCTTTTTCTTAAACATTTTCACTCACCTCGCTTTCTCCTTTATAACTTGAAGCCTGTAAAGTGAACATCTTGCTGTATTCGCCATTCTGTGCCATAAGTTCGCTGTGTGACCCTGATTCAAGAATTGTACCATTACCTAAAACGAAAATTCTGTCAGAGAGAACAGCACTTGAAAGTCTGTGCGAAATATAGATTACCGTCTTATTTTTAGTAACTTCAATCAGGTTTTCATACATTTTATATTCAGCAATAGGGTCAAGTGCTGAACTTGGTTCGTCAAGAATTGCTACCTCAAAGTCACGTGCAAAAAGTCGTGCAGCAGAAACTTTCTGGTTTTCGCCACCTGAAAGCCCTGCACCGTCAATTTCAAATTCACGGGTAAGCACGGTGTCGGCACCTTTAGGCAGACTTGAAATTTTTTCCCATACACCACTATGGCGAAGTGCTTTTTCAGCGATTATCTTTTCCTCGTCATTACATTCGTGGCACATAATGTTTTCGTTGACGGAAACAGCGAAGTTTTTATAATCTTGGAAAACCGTTGCAAAAGCATTACGAAGTGATGTTACATTATATTCTTTCACATTTATACCATTGTATAGGATTTCCCCTTCATCAGTATCATAAAAACGGAGAAGCAATTTTACAAGTGTCGATTTACCTGCACCGTTTACACCTACAATTGCAATAGTTTCACCACGGTGGATTTTGAACGAAACGTTTTTAAGAATTGTTTTGTTTGTATCGGGATAACCAAAAGTGACGTTTCTGAATTCAATGCTTTCGAATTCTCCGGCATCCTTTCCACCGTCTGTAATTTTGGGTTCATAGTCAAAAAAATCACGCAAATTCTGGAAAAATAAAGCCATCTGTGAAAGTTCGTCAAAGCCTTCTGCAATAGACATTGTTGAGTCACGGACAGAGTTAATTGACGAAAGAACAACGGAAAATGAAGAAATTGAAAGTGATTTTGTGAAAATAAACTGATATCCTGCAAAGGCATAAGTACCGATAATCGGAATAAAATCGCTGAAAAGAGAACTGACCATACTATAAAAGAACAGTTTAGGTCCGTACTTTTTCAAAATTAAGTCGGAGGCCAAGCGGTCTTAGGAAGACAATGTCATAAATCAACTCCTTGGCTCACAGAACGACATGGCTACGATCCGACTTCCTGCAAAGGCATAAGTACCGATAATCGGAATAAAATCGCTGAAAAGAGAACTGACCATACTATAAAAGAACAGTTTAGGTCCGTACTTTTTCAAAATT
>JAZNIQ010000019.1:0-2184 GCA_045577555.1 Candidatus Fimenecus sp. | reverse complement strand
ATTGCAAATAATGTTGAAACGATTAGCGATTATGCTTTTTACGGAAATAAAAATCTTGTAAACGTTAAGTTGTCAAACAGTGTAAATGCAATAGGAGAATATGCTTTCTATGATTGCAATAATCTCAGTACGATTAGTGTTCCTGCAAATGTAAAAGCTATTGGTGACTGGGCTTTTGCAGCATCAGAAAAACTTACAGTTTATGTTCAGGAAGACTCTTTTGCAGAAAGTTATGTAAAAGATAATGAAGTAAAATACGATTACATGGGTATTACACTTAAAGATGATAGAAATGGTGTAATGGTTATTACTGAGGGCAAAGATGTTCTTCCTATGAACAGTCAGCTTAATGTTAGTGTTGAAAAGGTTGAAGATGGAAACAAATATTCCGTCAATGCTAAGAGTGACGGTAAAGATGTTTCACCAAATGGTTCAGTTACCGTAAAAATTGCTGTGCCAAGTGGAATGGATGCATCTGTTTGCAAGGTTTATTCTGCTTCGGGTGAAGAATATTCTTATGTAAACGCAGTTTTGGAAGATGGTTATTTGGTTTTCCAGACAACAAAATTGGGCGACTTCCTTGTTACAGAAAAAGCATTAACTACAATTTTAGGTGATGTTAACGGTGACGGCAAGGTTACTGCTATTGACGCACGTTGGGTATTGCAGATTGCTGCAGGAGTTAAGACTGTAACAGCTGAAGAAATGGCTATGGCAGATGTTAACGGTGACGGTAAAGTAACTGCTATTGATGCTCGTAAGATTCTTCAGATTGCAGCAGGTTTATAAAAGAGAAAATGATATAAGAAAAGACCTCACAGGGAAATCCTGTGGGGTCTTTTTTGGTTAAGTACTAAAAAATATCCTGATTCTCAATAACTTTTAACGGAGTTTGCTCTAGGCATAAGTGGATATCATCAACAGTAATTTCGTCGGGCAGGTCTTCAAGTTTCTCGTTCAGTCGGGTGTGACGGAAAACAGGGTCGTGAGAATCGCTTGCTATAAGTGTTGCAAATTTGCGATTTATCATATCCAATGCCATTTTTTGTGGTCCATATCCGTTTTTTCCTCTTATACTGTCAATGTTAACCTGTAATAAAATAGGACGGTCAAGAATCTCATCAACAAGTGAGAAATCTTCATGTAAAACAAGATATCTTTCGGGATGTGCCAAAATGGGAGTATAACCCCTATCAAGAAGTTCGTCGAACCACATTAAAACATGGTCCGTTCTGAAAGGTCCGAGAGGCATTTCACATAACATATATCTTGAGTTATTGATAGTTAAATCGTCAAGATTTCCTGCAGTAAAGATTTTATCTGAGAGAAAAAGCTCTGCTCCGGCAAGAAGTTTGAGCGGAATGTCCTCTTCTGACAATGCGTCTTTAAGAAATTCAATTTTATGATTTCGTTCTTTTACAAATTCATGAAGATGCTTGAAATCAAAGAAATGTGGGGTGAGAACTAAGGTTTTACAACCATTTTCGTATGCATCACGGCACATTTCTATGGATTCTTCAATGTCATGTGCACCGTCATCAATACCGTACAAAACATGACTGTGAATGTCTATCATTTTTTCTCATCTCCTTTAGATATCTCTTCTTTTGGATAATGCAGGATGTTAATAATTCCTTCGTCGTTCAATAATTTAAGCATAACTATTGTAAGAGGAAGAATGAATATACCGATAACACCAAAAATCTGTGAACCGATAAACATTGAGGTAATGGTAAGGAATGCCGGAATTCCCAACTGGGTTGCAACAAGCTTTGGCTCAATAACCTGTCTTATAACAGTAATACAAACATATATTACGAACAAGCCAATAGCAAGTCCATAGTTTCCGGTAAACAGATTGTAAACAGCCCATGGGATAACGATTGTACCCGTACCTAAAACAGGAACAATATCCACAGTTGCGGTAATGGCAGCAATAATAAAAATATAACCATTATTATATACACCAAGAAGCTGAAGTACAAATAAGCCGATACATAACTCGGCAAATGTAACGCTGATAATCAAGCCGTAAGCCTTGGCATATTTTCCGAGAGATGGAATTAAAAGTCTTTTTGAGCGAATAATTTTTTCTCTTGTATCCTCACGGAACAAACCTAACACCAATCTTTTGAATGTATCAAAATCAGCGGTGATAAAGCAACTGGCGATAATACTGATAAC
>JAZNIQ010000018.1:0-5678 GCA_045577555.1 Candidatus Fimenecus sp. | reverse complement strand
CATATATTCAGATTCCTGATGTTGTATCTCACAACCACTATTTTGGCTGGTACGGCGGAGATACAAGCATGAACGGACCTTGGTTTGATAATTTCCACGCTAAATTCCCACAGATTCCTGTTGGTATGAGTGAATATGGTTGTGAAGCTCTTAACTGGCACACATCCAATCCACAGCAGGGTGATTATACTGAAGAATATCAGGCATATTACCATGAAGAACTCATCAAACAGCTTTTCTCAAGAAAATATATCTGGGCAACTCATGTATGGAATATGTTTGACTTTGGTGCTGCTGCTCGTGCAGAAGGTGGCGAAAACGGACAGAATCATAAAGGTCTTATGACTTTTGACCGTAAGTATAAAAAAGACTCTTTCTATGCTTACAAAGCATGGCTTTCTGACGACCCATTTGTTCATATCTGCGGAAAGCGTTATGTTGACAGAGTTGAAGATGTAACAAAGGTTACTGTTTATTCAAATCTTCCGGAAGTAGAGCTTTATATTAACGGCGAACTTCTTGAAAAACAGTCAAGTGAAAATCATTTCTTCTATTTTAACGTTCCTAATAATGGTACAACCCGTATTCAGGCTATAGCAGGGGAGTTCGGTGACGAAAGTCTGATTCGTAAAGTTGATGTGTTCAACGAAGATTACAGACTTAGAGAAAAAGGCGCAATTCTTAACTGGTTTGATATTACTGAGGTTGACGGTTATTTATCACTTAATGATAAGATGAGCGATTTGCTCCGTGTTCCTGAAGGTCAGGCACTTTTCGGTCAGATTATGGGACCAATTGCTGAAGCTGCAAAACAGAGTGCAGGCGAAGGCGGATTTGAAATGAATGAGGGCATTATGCAGATGATGGGCGGATTTACAGTTCTTCGCCTTATCGGTATGCTTGGTATGACAGGTCTTAAAATGAACAAGGAACAACTTCTTGACCTTAATGCTAAACTTAATCAGATTAAGAAAGCATAAATTAAATTCACAGTAGTAGTGGGCGGGGCTTATGCTCCGCCATTTTATTTACAATTTATTAATTTTGAGGTAATTATTTCCAAATATTTGTGGTATAATATCTGTGTAATATACATCAAAGGAAGATATATATGAGTTTTTCACAGCGACTTAAAATGGCACTTCAACAATTATCGGTAAAAATTCAACAGTTTATGGTGGGTCGTTACGGTAATGATCAATTCACAATGTTTTTATCAGTAACAGGGCTGGTGTTATCTCTGTTCGGCAATTTTAGATATTTACGATTTATGTATTTTATAGGCTGGTTACTAATTATTTATGGTCTTTTCCGCTCATTGTCAAAGAACTATGATGCAAGACGAAAAGAATTGAATTGGTATCTTGTATGGTCGGAAAAACCCAAGGCAAAAATCAAGCTTTTAAAGAATATGTTTGCTGACAGAAACACCCACAGATATTTTAAATGTAAAAGCTGTAAAACCGTGATGCGAGTGCCAAAGGGCAGAGGAAAAATCGAAATTACCTGTCCGAAATGCAGAGCAAAAACAGTCAAAAAAACCTAATTCTAATTGTGTTATATAAGTTTTTCAAAACAGTCCGTTTTTGTGGACTGTTTTTTCATTTTATCATTGAAATACAGTAACAGGAGTGATATTATACTTTCTGTACAGAACAAATGTTCGGCACAGAAAGGAGGCAGAAATGACTTTGTATCAGTTGGGCGAAGAGTATTTAAAACAGGCAGATGATTTAAAGAGGATGATTGCGGGTTGTTCTGCTCTTAAAAAGGAGATGTGCGGAATTGAACTTTTTGAGCTTAACACCAAAATTACAGTTCTAAAAGAGATGGAACGTGACACAAGAATTACAGGAAGAATTCTTATGGAATATTATTCCTGCAAGCCTTTAAAAAAGGCTTATCAACCCCACAGATTTAATTGACAAAACACTTTTTATCAGTATAATATTATTATAAATATTATTCTGAGGTGATAAGTGTGAAAAAGTTTGTATGCTGTCTTATGGCAGTGCTTATTCTCGCTGTTTGTGCATTGCCGTGTTTTGCGGCTGCTCCTTCCCTTACAGTTGGAGCAAGTAAATATCAGGTTAATCCGGGTGATGAAATTACAGTCAGCGTTAACCTTTCTTCCGGCTCAAATCTTAAGGAACTTAATTTCACATTGAATTATAATACTTCTGAGTTTGAATACGTTAAGGGTTCAGTATCCGTAGGGCTCTTTGATGCTGTTTATAATGATCAGACAGCCGGTACGCTGAAATACTTCGGTTCTACAGAAGATGTTGTAAATGCTGGCGGTGCGGTGTTTACCGCGAAATTCAAAGTGCTTAGTTACGGTGGTTTGCTTTCAGTCAATGTTACAAGCGCAACCGGAGCAGATGACACTTCTGTAAAAGTTAACAAAACAAATATAAAGCTCACTTGTGCTCACGGTAAAATGAAATGGGAAACAACGAAGTTTGCTACCTGTACTGAAGATGGTGAAGAAACAGGTACCTGCCCCTGCGGACATTCAGATACTCGTGTAGTTGATATGACAGACCACAAATATACTGACCCGGTAGTAAAAAAACCTGCAACATGTACGGAAGACGGTATCAAAAGTGGTACATGTATAGTTTGTAAAAAAACAGGTGCAGAAACAAAAATTCCTGCAACAGGTCACAAATATACGGAATGGGTTATTACAAAACAACCTACCATAATCACAAAGGGTCTTAAAGAGAGAACTTGTCTTACTTGTGGAGATAAGCAGGAAAAGGAAATCACTTCTGCAGAGGAAATTGATAATACCACGTCAACAACTTTGCCTCCGGTAAGTGAGGAGCCTTCAACAGAACGCCCCACATTACAGAATCCGATTACTCCGACACAACCTTCAACATCTCCCAATTATTATGAGATTCCAACAGAATCTCAGACAGACCCGTCAGGCGGATTTTTCGGCAATTCTGATTTTTCTGAAAGTGACCGTGCAGCGTTACTTGTAATTGTGCTTTCGGTTGTTGTGGTAGTTGTACTTGTAGTTTACATACTCCTTCTCCGTCAGAGAAAGAAATAAAATAATTTTTGAGCAGATGCTTTGAGCACCTGCTCTTTTTCTATTGAAAAGAAAGTTTCAATATGGTAAAATTATGCTATTAAGTAATAAGGGGATTCATTATGTCAAAGTTTACTGAAAAAATTGTTGTCGGTGCTATGAAATTGGGTATGAAAATCGCAGGTGCCGATGTTTCACAGGAAGAGGCTGTTGAGGCTCTTGGCGAAGTAACAATTACTGATGGTATGCCACAGATTTTACGTGAAGCAGCAGGGGAAACAGCAATTCTTCTTGAAAATAACGGTGTTCTTCCATTTAAAAAGGGAAGCAGAGTTTCTGTTTTTGGCAGAGTGCAGAAAGATTGGTTTTTCACAGGTTACGGTTCAGGCGGGGATGTTAAGAAACCATATGGTGTAAACTTAATAGACGGCTTAAAAAATTGTGAAGATTTGGTGCTTAATACTGAACTTTCTGATTTGTATGAAAAATGGAGTGACGAAAACCCCGTTGACCACGGTGTGTGGGGACATTGGCCAAGATATTATCCGGAAATGCCTCTTACGGTTGACCTTGTGAAAAAGGCAAAAGAAAACAGTGACAATGCAGTTTTTGTAATTGGTCGTTCATCGGGTGAGGACAGAGAAAATGCGCTTGAAAAAGGCAGTTTTTATGTGACTGATGAAGAAAGGATGGCACTCCACAGAATTTGTGAGCAGTTTGATAGTGTTACTTTGCTTTTAAATATCGGCTCGGTTATGGATATGAGTTGGCTTCGTGAGTTCGGAAGTAAAATCGGTGCCGTTATGATTGTATGGCAGGGTGGTATGGAAAGCGGTAATGCAGTTGCTGACTTGCTCTGCGGTAAGGTTACACCAAGTGGTAAACTTACGGACACAATTGCAAGGAATTATGAGGATTATCCGTCATCTGCAAATTTCGGTACATTGAAATTCAACAACTATGTTGAAGATATTTATGTCGGTTACCGTTATTTTGAAACATTCAATAAAGACGCGGTTGTTTATCCTTTCGGATACGGTTTATCATATACCGATTTTCGGATTGATTTTGAGAGTGCCGTACAGAATGAAGACGGTGTAACAGTTAAGTGTGCGGTTAAGAACACAGGTGAATATGCCGGTAAAGAGGTTGTTCAGGTTTATGTTGCAAAACCTTGCGGAACTTTAGGCAATCCTGCAAAAGAGCTTGGTGCATTTGCAAAAACAAAAACACTTAATCCCGGGGAGAGTGAAGTTGTTGAAGTCAATGTACCAATTGAGCGTTTTTATTCATACGACGACAATGGTGCAAGTGGATTTGCATTCTCTTATGTTATGGAAAAGGGTGAATATGCTCTTTATATAGGTAACAATGTGCGTAATGCAGAAAAGGTCTGGAGTTATTATCAGAACGAAACTGTTGAGGCATTAAAATTAAAACAGGTTTCCGCGCCACAGGTTGACTTTGAAAGATATGTAAATACCGAAGACGGACTTAAATTGCAACCTGTTACGAAACGCAGATATGACCTTAAAAACGTAATTCTTGAAAATATTGGCAGAGGTGTCGTAATTACAGGGGACAAGGGTTACAAACTTTGTGATGTTGAATCAGGCAATGTTTCAATGGAGGATTTCGTTGCACAGTTGAGTCTTGACGAGTTGGAGGCAATTTCTCGTGGTGACTACAAAATGGATAGTCCTCTCGGTGCAAAGGGTAATGCAGGTGCTATGGGCGGAATTCTTCAGAGCCTTCGTGATAAGGGTATTCCACCGATGATTACAACTGACGGACCATCGGGCATCAGACTTCTTTCATATTGTTCACTTATCCCTAACGGCACAGCGTTGGCATCAACTTTTAATACTGAACTTGTTGAAAAAGTTTATGCAAAATTGAGTGAAGAATTAAAAGAAAAGGGTAGTGATATTCTGTTAGCACCCGGTATGAATATTCATCGCAGCCACCTTTGCGGACGAAATTTTGAGTATTATTCAGAAGACCCCGTTGTTACAGGATTAATGGGCGGTGCAGCAGTAAGAGGTATTCAGGCAAGCGGTGGCAGTGCATGTCCGAAGCATTTTGCTTGTAATAATCAGGAGGTTAACCGAACAAAGAATGATTCGCGACTTTCTGAAAGAGCGCTACGTGAGATATATCTTAAAGGCTTTGAAATTTGTGTAAAAACAGGAAAACCAAATACAATTATGACATCTTATAACAAGATTAACGGTGTTTGGGGGCACTACAACTACGAGCTTTGTGAAAGAGTTCTCCGTGACGAGTGGGGATTTGACGGTGTTGTTATGACTGACTGGTGGATGCGCCCGTCAAAGAGTCCCGAATTCCCGAAAATGCGTGACCAGGCATACAGAGTAAGGGCGGGTGTTAACGTGCTTATGCCGGGCGGTGACAGAGTTACAAACGGTAAGCCTGACGGCACACTTTTAAAAACTTACGGTAAAAAAGACGGAATTACTCTTTATGAGATGCAGAGAAATGCAAGTTTTGTGTTAAAACTCTGTATGAAAAAATATAAATAAAAACAGTTTGTTAAGAATTAATGAACATTCTGTCGGTTTTATTGACAAACAATTCTTAAAATGGTTAAATTAGTCTGTGATAAGTATTTATG
>JAZNIQ010000017.1:0-4115 GCA_045577555.1 Candidatus Fimenecus sp. | reverse complement strand
TGCTGTTGTCTTCTCTGGGGTTGGTAACAAGTGCAGCGGACACACAGGAAATTGTGATTCTGTTTGAAAGTGATGTTCATTGCAGTGTGGATGGTTATGCAAAGATTGCTGCACTAAAGGATGAAATATCTGATGATGCAGAGTATGTCGGTGTTGTAACCTCCGGCGATTTTGTTCAGGGTGGTAGCCTTGGCATAGTTTCAAAGGGCGAATATATAATAAACATTATGAATCTGATTGGGTATGATGCCGTAGGTCTTGGAAATCATGAATTTGATTATAAAACTGAGCGTCTGCATGAGCTTGTCAATAAACTTGATTCAACTGTTGTTTGTTCCAACTACAAGAAAATTGGCGAAGAAAAAAGTGTTTTTAATCCATACATAATAGTGCCCTATGGTGATACAGAGGTTGCATATATCGGAATTATAACACCCGATACTTTAACATCTTCTTCACCTGCACAGTTTAAAAATGAAGAAGGTCAGTATACATATAGCTTTTGTGCAGATACACTTTACGAAAACACACAAAAAAGCATAGATGCTGCAAAAAAAGAAGGCGCGGATTACATAATTGCACTTGCCCATCTTGGAACGGAATATGTTTTTGAGCAGTGGAGCGCACAGACACTTATTCAGAATACAACTGGACTTGATGTGGTTCTCGATGGACATTCACACAGCATTGTGGAAGGTATGGTAGTAAACGACAAAGTCGGTAATGATGTAATCGTTGCATCCACAGGAACAGGGTTTGCTAATATAGGCAAGCTTACTCTGTCAGACGGAGCAATAAAAACCGAGCTTGTTCCCACCCAAACATACGAAAAAACCGATGAAGAAATAACAAAATATATTGCTACTATAAATGAAGAATACGCAAAACTTGGTGAGAGAAAAATCGGTGTGAGCGAAGTTAGCCTTACTACGCTTGATGAACAGGGAAACAGAATTATCAGAAATGCCGAAACAAACCTTGGAGATTTTTGTGCAGATGCATATCGCGAGATTACAGGTGCAGATATTGGATTTATTAATGGTGGTGGTATCAGAAATGATATTGATACAGGTGATATTACATTCAATGAAATTTTAGGAGTTTTTCCGTTTGCCAATAAAACCTGCATTTCAGAGGTGACGGGGCAGCAAATTGTTGATATGCTTGAATATGGATTGGTTTTTTATCCGGAAGAAAACGGAAGCTTCCAGCATGTATCGGGCATTAAATTCGATTTTGACCCCCAAATTAAGCATTCTGTAATGCTTGATGAAAACCAGGAGTTTGTGAGCGTAGAAGGAGCAAGACGCGTATCAGATGTTGAGGTACTTAATCAGGAAACCGGTGCATATGAGCCAATTGTACTTGATAAAAAGTATACTCTTGCTTCCCATAGCTATCTCCTTATGGAGTATGGCGGAGGGGCAACGATGTTTAAAGGGGCAAAGCTTTTGTCGGATACAGGAATACTCGATGTAGAACTTCTTGAAAGCTACATTACGGAAAATTTAAACGGAGTGATTGGCGGTGAGTATGCACAAAGTCAGAACAGAATAAATATACTCGATGAATACATACCGCTTCGCAAAAGTTTTGAAGAGAAAGGATACGAAGTTATCTGGAACGCACTTGAGCCAAAAAAAATTATTGTTAAAACAGGTAATTCAACAGTAATCTTTATGGCAGATACAAATGTTGTTACCGTTGACGAAAATAATTTTGAGTCAGACAGAATTGCATACATAGAAAATGGCAGAACTTATATTTCTGCTGACTGTCTGAACTTTTGCAAATAATAAGTAAAAATATATAAAATATTATAAACGCAAATGTGTAGAAGGAGAATTTGATATGAAAGGTTATTTGAAATTATTAAGCGTTTTTATTGCAATGCTTCTTGCCTGCCCGTTGCTTACAGGATGCGATAAAACAATGCTTAATTCAAACACCAAATCTGCCACAGAGCATACAGCCAAAATAAATGCAGGTGTTTATGATTTACTTGACTTTGAAGATAAACAGGAAAGTGAATTTGCATTAAGAGGACTTATAGATGCACCAGATGTTCTTGAACTCAAGGATGAAAATGGTAATGTAATTTGGAGTCAGAAGGCATATACATTCTTAGACGAAACAGAAAAGTCCCCTGATTCTGTAAATCCAAGTCTATGGGAAAACAGTAAAAATAATCATGTATATGGTTTGTTTGAAGTGACTGATGGTATATATCAGGTTCGTGGCTATGATATGGCAAACCTTACTATTATTGAGGGAAACAGTGGACGAATTGTATTTGACCCTCTTATGACTATGGAATGTAGTAAGGCTGCTATGGAATTGATAGAGAAAAATCTTGGAGAAAAGCCTATTAAAGCCGTTGTGATATCACATCCTCATATTGACCATTTTGGAGGAATAAAAGGAGTGATATCTGAAGAAGAGGTTGCAGATTCTTCTCTTCCGATAGAGGCACAAATTGCAAGCGGAAAAATTCCGATTATTGTACCTGAACATTTCACCACCCATGCCGTGAGTGAGAATGTATATGCAGGAAAAGCTATGACAAGACGAGCAAATTATCAGTATGGAGTATTTTTGGAACCGGGTGTGACAGGAAAAATGGCTATGGGAATAGGTATGGGACAGTCAACCGGAGTAGTTAGCTTTATTACGCCTACTTACGAAATCAAGGCTACAGGTGAAAAAATTACAATAGATGGCGTAGAAATGGAATTTCAGATGACTCCGGGAACTGAGGCTCCGGCTGAAATGAATATATGGTTTCCGCAGAAAAATGCGTTATGGTTGGCTGAAAACTGTACAACAACTCTTCACAATTTATACACTTTAAGAGGTGCTCAGGTTCGTGACGGAAGTGCGTGGTCAAAGTATATTCTCGAAGCGATAAGCAGATATGGAAAAGATGCAGAAGTTACTTTCCAGTCCCATAACTGGCCTCATTGGGGAAATGATGTGATTTTAAAGTATATGGAAGATACTGCGGCGGTTTATAAATTTATAAACGATCAGACACTTACATATATAAATCAGGGTTATACCTCAGATGAAATATCAAATATGATAGAGCTTCCCGAAAACCTTGCAAAAAACTGGTATACCCGTCAGTATTATGGAACAGTTGCACATAATTCAAAAGCGGTATATCAGAAATATATGGGATGGTATGACGCAAATCCTGTAAATCTTAATCCTCTTCCTCCATCAGACAGTGCAAAAAAATGGGTGGAATATCTTGGTGATACAGACAAAATTATAAAAAAGGCAAAAGAAGATTTTGATAAAGGTGAATATCAGTGGGTTGCGGAAATCACTAATGTTTTAGTCTATGCAGACCCGGAAAATCAAGATGCAAGATTGCTTTGTGCAGATGCATTGGAACAGCTTGGTTATCAGGCAGAATCAGGAACATGGCGAAATGCGTATCTTTCAGCGGCATCAGAATTAAGAAATGGAAACCTTGCAGTAAAAGGAAAAAATGCAGTTTCTGATGGTGGAATTCAAAAAAATATGACATCAGAAATGATATTTGATTATATGAGTATCGTTTTAAACAAAAAAGCTTTGGCTGAGCAGGATTTCAAGGTAAACTTTTCACTTACAGATACAAAAGAAGCTTATACCGTACACATTAAATCCGGTGTAATGCTTGTGTACAAGGGAGAGCTTGCAGACGATGCAAATGTTTCTGTAACCTGCCCGAAAAATGGCTTATTCCTCATTCTTCAGAGAAACAGCCAAGGCATAGACAAGTATGTTAAAATCAATGGCGACAAAAAATATTTTGAACTGATTACCGATAATCTTACAGAGTTTTCTATATCAGAAGATGAAAAGTTTAATATAGTTGAACCATAAAAAATATATGGAAAATTAAATTTAGGAGGAATTTATTATGAAGAAAATTAAAGGTTTAGTATGTGTGGCATTGGTGGCAATGTTAGTTTTGGGAATGAGTGTATCGGTTTTTGCAAGCGGAAAAATATATGTTGATCTTAATGAAGTTGTATCAGATACACCGTCACAGATTATTAATAATAGGACAATGGTTCCTGTTCGTGCGATTACTGAAATGCTTGGTTACGATGTTTACTGGC
>JAZNIQ010000016.1:0-11231 GCA_045577555.1 Candidatus Fimenecus sp. | reverse complement strand
GATTCTCGCAGGGGGTGCCAGAAAAGAGCCGATAAACCTTTATTTTACAAGGGTTTTCGGTTCTTTGTCATTTTAGAGTTTCTCGTAAAAAGCTCAAAAGTCCATTAGCAAGAATTTTTTGCTAATGAAATTAACTAAAATTACGATAAAATAACATCCACCTTCAAGGCGGACGGTTTGCTAATGGGATTTTTGATGAAATTCTGCTAATGAAAAAGGCGGTTGTTTTATCCATATATCAAACGCTATCAATCAATGGGAAGAATACTTGATTTCGATATTTTGAATGTGATATAATATTTGTAATAAATCTTATTTTGTAAAGGCGGTGTTATTGTGGAGTTTATAATTCGTGCATTAACGTTTGCTCTTATACCGATTATTGTAAACGGTGTTTTTGCTTTTTTACGTAAACCCAAAACGGCAGAAAAAGGAAAAGTACATTTACCTAAATTCTTTGCAATTTTAGGTACAATAACATCTACTATATTTTTGATTCCAACTATTATTACGGCTTTTTCTGACGAAGATATATGGGTGCCAATTGTTTTTCTTGTTTTTTCCTTGCTTGGTGCCACATTAATAATCGCTTTTATGAATTGCAGAATTTCCTATGATGATGACGGTTTTGTGGCCAAAACTTTCTTTGGCATCAAAAGAAAAGTGTCTTATGACCAGGTTACCGCTATAAAGGAAAATATGCACGAAACATACATTTATGTTGGCAAACGAAGAGTTATGGTTGATGAATTTTCTATAGGTGGAAAAGAATTTATCAACCTTGTTAAAAAGAAATACAGAACTCTTCATAACGGACAAAGCCTACCAAAGATAACGAAAACCAAGAATGATATTTTTAATGGGCATGTAAATGATGCAGCAGGGCTTTATGTTGTATATGGTATGGTGTCTGTTCTATTAGTGGGATTTATTGTATTTTTGGTTTGTGATATTTGCATACCTAAAAATGTGAATAATACTGTTGAACAAACAGTAACCTTTAAAGCTTATGATGTAAAAGAAGATGAAGTGATATTAACTTCTACGGATGATAATATTTATAAAATTTCATATGCCGCTGAACAAATTAATATCAATGGAATCAAATCAATTTGTAACGGGAAATCAAAGGTAACAACATATTCTAAAGAGGTTACACCTGATGATGAGGAAGATTTTTATTCAATAAAAGCGATTAAGTATAATGATAGTTATCTTTTAAGCTTTGAAGAAGAAAGTCAATTATATAGACAAGAAAGTTGGCCGATTGTTGCTTTGTTTTTGTTTATGTTGTTAATTTGGGTAGCGTTTATTGTCGCTTCAATTGTTGTTGGCAGAAATCCCCAAAAATTCAGCAAAAAAGTTGTAAAAATGTTTTTCAAAGACGGATACATCAATTATTAGAATATTTACGACAGTATGTTACTGCAATAACATACTGTCGTTTCCCTTTTTTTAAGCCTTTGCTAATTGCTTGCTAAAATGAACAGTTAAAATCAAATGATATTTTATACTTTTTCTTGGTAAAAGAATAACAGCATAATAAATGAAGAAGCAAGAAACAGTGGGATTTTTAGGGCTTTTATGAGCTTAAAATGCCACCCACCCCCCCGAACTCCTAAGGATTAGATGTGGGTTCGATTCCCGCAGGGGGTGCCAATAGTGATGAGGGTAATCACAATAAAAAGAAGGAACAGGACTTGGAAATTTTCCAAGTCCTGTTTTTGGTATGTTTATTTTATTTTGCTTTAGTTGTTTTTTTAGTCTTTTTGAACAAAGCTTTTATAAACCCATATGGCTTTTCATCAAAATAAGTACTGATTTTTTCTCCATATTTAAGAACGATTAGAAGTTCAATAAGTCCCAAAAGCACACCGAAAAAGCATAATATCTGGTATCTGTTAAAGAACATTAAATATCGTCCTGGCCAAAAACAAAGAAATTCATTGAAGAATCTTAAAAAGCTATAGAGAATCAAATACACAGGGAAAAGAGTGCCTGTTTTTGCTTTTTTTCGCCACCATAACAAAAAAATGAAAAGGCCTAATGCAATATATGCTTCCGTTAATTGTACAGGTATTTCCGTTTTCTCTGTCCTGTAATTGTATAATCCGTATTCATGTGTTATTCCTATACAGCATCCATAAAAAAAACAGCCGTGTCTGACGAAAAACAGTGCAAGAGGAAGAGAAGGAGTAATCAAGTCTATTTGTTTAAGTGGGTTAATCCATAACACACAACAAATAACGATTAGTATTATTGGTAAAAAATATACGAAGCCAAAGTAATTAGGACCGGTTTTCATTATTTCGCCAAAAGAGATGTTTAAAGAAGTAGAAGCATAGACCAATAAAGATATTATAAGAATTTCTAAATTAATCAAAAAATTATTGCTTGAGAGAATCTTATATATACTTTTATTCGATTTTATTGAAAGACGATTTTGTATTGATTGAATGCAATAGCTCGGTATTTCTTTTTTTCTTTTATATTGTGTAAAGTTAAAAATTGTTGCAAAAAACCAACCTACCATTGGCATAAGGTTGTAGAGCATTTGTTGCATTTCTGTAGAAGGAATCATAGGCCTTTCCTCATTTCGTAAAGTTTTTGTTTGTAACGCAATATAATTTGCTGATTATTTTATTTCTCCGTGTTTTTCACAATTAGCAATTTCTATAATCTGATTTTTTTCGTTAACAAAAACTACATTTGGCTTGTAATTTTGAACTTCATCTGTAGTCATCTGTGCATAAGCCATAATTATGATTTTATCTCCAATTTCAACACATTTTGCAGCAGCACCGTTGAGACAAATGTATCCGCTATTTTCTTCACCAGCGATTACATATGTTTCAAATCTGTTACCGTTATCAATATCCGCAATCTGCACTTTTTCATATTCAAGTAAACCTGCTGCATCCATCAATGCTTTGTCAATGGTAATACTACCCACATAGTTCAACTCAGATTGAGTTACAGTTGCACGATGAATTTTACTTTTTAACATTGTAAGATACATTTTAACATCTCCGTATTTTTACTTTACATGCCTATTTTATAGATAATTATAGCACACTTCTTTGTAAAAGGCAAGAATTATAACAACACCATAACTACCTTTTTCTTTCCTTCAAAATTCAAGATTTTTAGTAAACTGGAAGTAATTGTTTATACTGTATTAATGCACAGTTTTTGTTGAATTTAGGTAATTACTGTGGTATAATAACTTAAATATGGATTTTTACAAGGAGTAACCTTATGGTAAACAAAAACTACCCACTTTATCCTGTTCCCGAATTTGTAAATTTAAAGGATTTCGTGGATTACTGTGGAACCAAATTTGCTGACAGAATGGCATTCCATTGGTTGAAAAAAAAAGAGGAAATCTCAAAGACATACAAAGATTTTAAAGAAGATGTAGAAGCCTTAGGAACTTGTTTCATTTCAAAAGGTTACAATCGTACTCACATTGCAGTAATTGGTGAAAACAGTTACGAGTGGATTGTCGTATATTTCGCAGCAGTTAACAGCAACAACATTATTGTTCCTCTTGACAAAGAAGCATCCGTTGATGATTTGAAATTTCTTGTTAAAAAAAGTGATACTTCAGTAATTGTTCATTCAAACGATTATCTTGAAGAAGTTGAAGCGACAGAATGTAAAGTGCTCATCAACATGAAGCATATAGACCAGCTCATAGATGAAGGCAAAAAGCTTATCAAAGAAGGAAACACGTCTTATAAAGATACTATTATTGATGAAACCGCTATGAGCACACTTGTTTATACTTCTGGCACAACAAGCGAACCAAAAGGTGTAATGCTTAGTCATCTCAATATCATTTTTGATACTGTTGCAACATCAAAAAGTGTACTCATTCCTGACTCTGCCCTTGTAATGTTACCAATTCACCATACATACGGATTTGTAGCAAGTCTTACAATACCGATGCTTGTTGGCTCAAAAATTTTTATCAACAGTAGCATGCGAAACCTTATGAGCGATATCAAGTTCTCAAAACCTAAATATATTGCTTGTGTACCGTTGGTTGCAGAATCTTTTTTCAAAAAGGTTAATGAAAACCTTAAAAGCACAGGAAAAGACAAACTAATCAACAAATTTGTTTGTATGAGTAATGGTTTAATGAAATGCGGAATTGATGTTCGGAGAAAGCTTTTCAAGAAAGTTATTGATGCTTTCGGAGGCAATCTTGAGATTCTTGTTATCGGAGGTGCGCCAATTAACGAAAACTGCGTTATTGGGTTCCACAATTTTGGCATCAATGTTCTTTGTGGATACGGAATTTCTGAGTGTTCACCAATTGTTTCAACTATGAGAAACAAACACTATGAGCCTAAAAGTGTGGGAAGCGTACACCCTGGTGTCGAGGTTAGAATTAAAGGAAACGAAATACAAGTTAAGGGCAATATTGTTTTTAGTGGATATTATAAAAATGAAGAAGCAACGAAAGCTGCTTTTGATGGCGAGTGGTTCAAAACAGGCGACCTTGGTGCATATGAAAATAATATGCTTTACATTAACGGACGAATTAAAAACCTTATTATTCTTCCTAACGGAAAAAATGTTTCACCGGAAGAGCTTGAACAGAAAATCGCTGAAAATATATCGGATATCGACGAAATTGTTGTTTTTGAAAAAGATGGAATGATAACCGCAGAAATTTATTGTAGCGAAGCAGATGATAACAAGAAACAAGAAGTTGAGAAAAAGATTTTTGAATATAATAGAAATCTTCCTACATATAAGCAGATAGGAAAAGCCATTTTCAGGGATACAGAATTCCCAAAAACAACAACTAAAAAAATAAAAAGAGGAAAATAAAATGATAAACAAATTGAAAGAAATATTGATTTCTACCGTTGATATTAAAAAAGATGTTCAACTTGATGAAAACACTGTGATTTTACGTGACCTTGGTGTCGATTCACTCGAAATGGTTGAACTTGTTTGTGCTGTTGAAGACGAGTTTGATATTGCAATCGCTGACAAGAAGATCAAATCTCTTGTAACAATTGGCGACCTTATAAATTATATTGAGTCTCAACAGTAACTTATTATTTGTGAAAAAGAAGAGGAGGTGTTCTTATGAGACTTACATCAGCACAAAGACAGTTATATAATATGGAGATTTTTGCTGGTGATTCTATTGGTGTCATTTGTGGTACTGTATTGTTTGATAAAATTTATGATGTTAATGAAATG
The DNA here is from genome assembly GCA_045577555.1 of Candidatus Fimenecus sp. Classification (GTDB taxonomy): domain Bacteria; phylum Bacillota; class Clostridia; order Oscillospirales; family Acutalibacteraceae; genus Fimenecus. The sequence continues at coordinate 6,008 of JAZNIQ010000016.1, read as the reverse complement.
AAACGTGCCATAAATGAAGTTTATAAAATAAATGAGTCATTAAGAACACGAATTAAAGTTGAAGATGGGGAACCTGTTCAGTATGTAACAGAATACACAGAAAGAGATATTAAAGTACTGCATTTCAACACAAAGGATGATGTTCATGCTTTTGCAGATGAAATGGCACATACTCCTTTTGATTTTTCAGGTAATCTTTGTGAGTTGGACATTCTTATGTCAGAAAGATTTTGTGGTGTCATATATAAATTGCACCATATTATTTCTGATGGTTGGACCCTTGCATTAATCGCATCACAATTCTATAGAATTCTTCACGGAGAAACTGTTGAGGCATTTCCGTATTCAAAATATGTTGAGGAAGAAGTTAAATATTTAGAAAGTAAACGTTCCCAAAAGGATATAGAATATTTTATGGGGCAATATCAAAAATTTGATGAGCCCGTATATCTTTTTGATGCGCCACCAACATTAGGAGAATCTAAAAGAAAAAGTTACATAATCGGTAAAGAATCAGCTTCTAAGATAATGGAATATTTGGAAAAGAAAAATATTTCTCCATATGTATTTTTCTTCACTCTTGTTAATACATATTTTAGTAGAATAAAGAATAATGCGGAAAAGTTTTATTTGGGTACAGTCATTCTAAATAGAACCACCCAAGTACAGCGCAACACGGCAGGATTATTTGTCAATACTGTACCATACCTTTCTGAAATAGAACCGAAAGAATCATTTTTGTTCAATCTTAAAAGTATAGAAGAGAATATTTTTGGCCTTTTGAGACACCAAAGATTTAACTATAACGAAATGCTTTCAAAGATAAAAGGAAGTCACCTTTTTGATGTGATTTTCAGTTATCAGAACAATATAATCTATGGTGACCACTCTTTGAGTACTTGGTATCACAACGGAATGCAGAGCGAAACCTTGCAAATTCATATTGATGACCGTGATAGTGATGGAGTGTTTAGAGTTCATTATGATTATCAAACAAGTAAATTTGATGAATATGCTATTGACAATATGCATATGCGTTTAACAACCCTAATTGATGATGTTATCAATAATGAGAATAAACCCGTATGTGATTTGTCTTTATTAAAGGATGATGAAAAGAAAACAATTCTTAAAGATTTCAACTCCACAACAGCAGAATATGAGAAAGACAAGTGCATTCACAAGTTGTTTGAAGAGCAGGTAGAAAGAACACCTGAAAAAGAAGCGTTGGTTGCAGTCGACAAAAGACTCACATACAGAGAACTCAACGAAGAAGCAAACAGAATTGCCCATTCGCTTATGGAAAAAGGAATAGGCAAAGGAGATATTGTTGGCTTAATGTTACCGAGAAAGAGTTATCTTTTGTCGGCTTTGTTTGGTATTCTCAAAACAGGTGCTGCATACTTACCAATAGACTCTGAACTTCCAAAAGAGAGAATAGAATATATGTGTCAAGACACAAACGCAAAGTTTGTAGTGTCACTTGACAATATTGATTCTCTTATGGAGTCAGAGAACATATCTAATCCAAATGTAGATATGACAAATGAATCTCTTTGCTATTGCATATATACATCGGGTTCAACAGGACAACCTAAAGGTGTTATGGCAAGACACAGAAATGTGGTTAACTACATTTCAAAGAATGAACATAACATATTCGGTAAAATAGTTACAGAAGATTTTGAGGCTATTGTTTCAATCTCAACTTGTAGCTTTGATATATTCGTTACAGAAACCATTGCAACTCTTGTCAATGGTCTTAGAGTTGTGCTTGCAGACGAACAGGAATGCAGAAATCAGTATGCACTTAACAGACTTCTCACAAGAGAAAAAGGTGAATTCTTGCAGACAACTCCAACAAAACTCAAAGTATTAACAGCAGAGCCTTCACAGAGAGAATTCTTAAAGGATGTTAAAGCAATTCTTCTTGGCGGCGAAGCAATGGAAGAATCATATCTTAATGAACTTAAGAAAATAACAAATGCAAAGATATATAATATCTATGGTGTTACTGAAGTTCCTATCTGGTCAGTTTTTGCTGATACTGATACTTTCACAGATGCAATCACTATCGGCAAACCAATAGCAAATACACAAGTATATATCGTAGATAAATATTTAAAGCCTGTGCCGGTTGGTATGACAGGTGAACTTTGCATTGCAGGTGACTCTGTATCTTCAGGATATCTTAATAAACCTGAACTCACAGAAGAAAAGTTCATAGATAATCCATTTGGTAGCGGTAAACTCTACAAAACAGGTGACCACGCTTATTGGAGAGAAGACGGCAATCTTGTATACATAGGAAGAAAAGACTTCCAGGTAAAAATCAGAGGTTTGAGAATAGAACTTGGTGAAATTGAAAGCGTATTACAGGCAGTTGAAGATATTGAACGTGCCGTAGTTGTTGTCCGTAAGGATAAAGAAGATAGACAGCTTATCTGCGCTTTCTATACAGGAAAAGAATTTGACTCAAAGGAGCTTAGAACAAATCTCTCAACAAAACTTCCTAAATATATGGTTCCGCATATTTTCACACATCTCGAAAAAATGCCAATGACCGCAAGCGGAAAAGCGAACAGAAATGCTTTACCTGAAATTGATTTAACAAATATTTCGGCAGAAACAGAATATGTTGCTCCTGAAACAAAAACAGAAATTCTTTTGACAGAGTGTATCGCTGAAGTTCTTGATTTAGAAAAAGTCGGTGTACTTGACAACTTCTTTGATATGGGCGGAGATAGTCTTAAAGCAATTGAGCTTACTGCAATGTTAGAAGATAACGGATACACAGTAAATATTAAATCCATCTTTGAAGCACTTAACATTCAAGAGCTTGCAAAACAGCTAATCACAAAAGAAGAAAAAGAAGAAACTGTTGAGTATGATTCTGTTCTTCCCGCTACCGCAGCTCAGATGCGTGTATATACAGCACAGATGTTAAAATCTGAATCAACACACTACAATGTTAACTACGCATTCAAAGCAGAGAATATAGATAAAGAAAGACTTGAAAAAGCCGTTAATAAACTCATACAAAGGCACGAAAGTCTTCGTACACATTTTGAGACTATCGATGGTGTAATTCATCAGGTAATTGATGAAAAGGTAATCATCAAAGTCGAAGAACTTCCTGGAAAAACAGAAGAATTTATACGACCATTTGACCTTGCAAAATCTCCACTTGTACGTGTAGGATGTAATGAAGACACAGTAGTAATAGATATACACCACATTGTTGTAGATGGTGAATCTATGCCTGTATTCTTCAGAGAACTCAATGAGCTGTATATGGGCAGAGAATTACCCAATACCATTCAATATGGCGAATTTGCTGTTACAGATACATATACAGAAGAAAACGAAAAGTATTGGCTTAATGTCTTCGAAAATGAAGTGTCTGAATTAAATCTTCCTACAGATTATCCACGAGGAACAACTCAATCCTTCAACGGAAGCAACCATTTTGAACTTATCGACAATGGTCTTCACGAAAGAATAGAAGAGAAATGCAAAGAAAAAGGAATAACACCATATGTATATTACCTTGCATGCTTCAGTATACTCCTTTCAAAGATTTCAAGCAGTGAAGATATCGTTGTAGGAACACCAATAAGCGGCAGAAAGAGCAGATATCTGCATACAGTTGGTATGTTTGCAAATACAGTAGCTCTCCGCAATAATACTGACGGTAATAAAACAGTAAACGCTCTTATGCAGGAAATCCGCGAGCATTCAATCTCTGCAATAGCTCATCAGAGCTATCCGTTTGGTGAACTTGTAAGAAAACTCAACATTAACACAACCGGCAGAAATCCTCTTTTCGATGTTATGTTTGCTTACCAGAGTGAAAGCATGACAGACATCACAATTGCAGATAAGAAAGTTGAACTTCTTCCTTTAACCTCTTCGTCAGTTAAATCTGATATGGGCTTCTACATTATGCCAAGAAAAGACGATATTGTCTTAATAGCTGAATATTGCACCGACCTATACAAAGAAGAAACCATCAAGAAGTTCATAGAAGCATATAACGGCATACTAGAACAAGCACTTGACGAAAACAAACAAATAAAGGATATATCAGTAATAAGTGAAGAAGAGGAAGAAAAAGTATTACGTTTTTTCAATGAAACAAAAGAAGCATATCCACAGGATAGGTGTATCCACGAGTTATTCGAAGAGCAGGTAGAAAGAACACCGGATAAGGTAGCACTTGTAGCAAGTGATAAGAAAGTAACATACAGAGAACTTAACGAAGAAGCAAATAGAATAGCTCATAGCCTTATTGAAAAAGGAATAGGCAAAGGTGATATAGTAGGGCTTATGTTACCGAGAAAAAGCTGTCTGTTGACGGCCTTGTTCGGCATACTCAAAACAGGTGCAGCATATTTACCAATAGATCCTGATTATCCACAGGAAAGAATTGAATATGTGCTTTTAGATTCTAAAGCAAAGTTCTGCATTAATGAAGAAAACATAAAAGAACTTATTGAAAGTGAAAATACAACAAAACCAGAAATCACAGCAACAGGTAATTCAATTTGTTATTGTATTTACACATCAGGAAGTACAGGAAAGCCAAAGGGAACATTGATAACACATAGAAATGTGGTTAACTATGTGAGCAGAAATAAGTATAATGTTCTTGGAGGAATAATAGAAGAAGAGAAGAAGATAGTATCAGTAACAACAACCGGATTCGATATTTTTGTAACAGAATCACTTCTTCCACTTGTAAATGGATTAACAGTAATACTTGCAGATGAAGAAGAATCAAGAGTACAGAGCAAACTTGCAAATTTAGTTAAAACAACATCTGCAGAAGTAATCCAGACAACCCCAACAAAGATGAAAATGTTTATCAGTGATAAGAAGAACGTCGGATATCTTGAAACATTAAAAGTGATAATTCTTGGAGGAGAAACATTAGACAGAAGTCTTGTAGAAGAACTTAAAACACTCACTACAGCAAAAATATTTAATATATACGGGCCAACAGAAACAACAGTATGGTCAACATATACAGAGATAAAAGAAGAAATTACAATAGGTAAACCAATAGCCAATACACAGATATACATTGTAGATAAACATTTTAAGCCTACACTAATAGGAGTGATAGGTGAACTTTGTATTGCCGGAGATGGTGTGTGTGCAGGATATCTTAACAACCCAGAATTGACCGCAGAAAAGTTCATTGACAATCCGTTTGGTGGTGGAAAGCTGTACAGAACAGGAGATCTGGCATGCTGGACAGAAGACGGAAATATCTGTTATGTGGGAAGAAATGACTTCCAGGTAAAAGTAAGAGGACAGAGAATAGAATTAGGAGAAATAGAGAACGCTATCGCAGAAATCGATGGTGTGGTTCAGTGTGCAGTAATCGTTAGAAAAGATAAAGATAACAGACAATATATCTGTGCCTTCTATACAGGAGAAGAAATTAACGCAAAAGAACTTCGTTCTATTCTTGGGGCCAAATTACCAAGATATATGGTTCCGCATATTTTCACACATCTCGAAGAAATGCCAATGACCGCAAGCGGAAAAGCAAACAGAAATGCTCTGCCTGAAATTGATCTTGAAAACATCAGCACAGAAACAGAATATGTAGCAGCGGAAACAGAAGAAGAAAAAGTACTTACAGAAGCAATAGAAAAAGTTCTAGGAATAAAAAAAGTAAGTATTCTGGACAATTTCTTTGACATTGGAGGAGACTCATTAAAGTCAATAGAACTTGTAAGTAAGATAGAAGAAAAGGGATATACCGTAGCAGTAAAAGAAATCTTTGAAGCAAGAAATATTCAGGAACTTGCAAAAGAAATTACAGTAAAAACAGAAAAAATAGCAACAATAGAATATGATTCAGTACTTCCTGCAACTGCAGCTCAGATGCGTGTATATACAGCACAGATGTTAAAATCTGAATCAACACACTACAATGTTAACTACGCATTCAAAGCAGAGAATATAGATAAAGAAAGACTTGAAAAAGCCGTTAA
>JAZNIQ010000015.1:0-4065 GCA_045577555.1 Candidatus Fimenecus sp. | reverse complement strand
TATGAGAATTTCCAGAAATTCCAAAGAGCACTTTTCAAAATATGTAACTATGTTGTAAGAATGCTTGCAAAAGACGGTGAAGGTGCAACAAAACTTGTAATTTGTGATGTATATAATGCACAGACCGAGGAGATTGCACGTACTTGTGCAAAGTCTGTTATCTGCTCACCACTTGTAAAAACTGCAATGTTTGGTGCAGATGCTAATTGGGGCAGAATTTTATGTGCTCTTGGTTATGCGGGTGCTGACATTGATGTCACAAAAATTGAGGTTTCATTCAGTAATAACAAAGGTGAAATTTTTGTTTGTAAAAATGGTGCCGGCATTGAATTTTCAGAAGAAAAAGCAAAAGAAATTCTTCTTGAAGATGAAATCACAATAAAAGTAAATCTCAACGATGGCGAATGTGAAGCCACAGCTTATGGTTGCGACTTAACATATGAATATGTAAAAATCAACGGTGACTACAGAACCTAAAGTGTGCTGTTTCCTCCCTCGTCACAGGGAGCAAAGTAATCCTCGGAGGCATTAATACAATGGATATTTCAAAACTTACTCACGCTGACCGTAGTGAGGTGCTGGTACAGGCGCTTCCTTATATTCAGCAATATCACGGTAAAACAGTAGTTATTAAATACGGCGGAAACGCTATGATAAATGAAGATTTGCAGGATGCAGTTATGACTGACATTGTACTTCTTCGTTCAGTTGGCATTAATGTTGTTCTTGTTCATGGTGGTGGACCTGAAATCAACGAAATGCTTAATAAAATCGGCAAGGAGTCAAAATTTGTTGACGGACTTCGCTATACTGACGAGGAAACAGTTGACGTTGTGCAGATGGTGCTTGCGGGTAAAGTCAATAAACGTCTTGTGCATCATCTTCATCTTCATGGTGGTCACGCAATCGGTATTTGTGGTCTTGATGATGGTATGATTAAGGCTAAAAAAGTTGAGGATAAGGACATCGGCTTTGTGGGTGACATTATTGATGTTGATACAACTTTGGTTGACGGAATTCTTGAACAACACTATATTCCTGTAATTTCAACTGTTGGTGGCGGTGAAAACGGAGAGGTTTATAACATCAATGCTGATATTGCTGCGGCTAAAATTGCTGCGGCATTGAGTGCCGAAAAACTTCTTCTTATGACAGATGTCCGTGGTCTTTTGCGAGATAAAGATGATGAAAGCACACTTATTCACAGCGTAAATGTCAGCGAAGTGCCACAACTTAAGAGTCAGGGCGTTATTAAAGGTGGTATGATTCCGAAAATCGACTGCTGTGTTGAGGCGGTTCGTCGTGGTGTTAAACGTACACATATTATCGACGGCAGAATACCACATTCAATACTTATCGAAATGTTGACAGATAGTGGTATCGGTACAATGTTCCTTTAATTCAGGTGATACATAATGTTAGAAAATATTAAAAATCTCGCAGACAATAGTTTAATGTCGACTTATGCACATTTTCCTGTGTCAATAGAAAAGGGTAGCGGTGCAACATTCATTGACAGTGAAGGTAAGCAAGTTATCGACTTTGGTTCAGGTATTGGTGTTAACTCATTGGGTTATAACAATGAGGGTTGGATTAAGGCTGTTACAGAGCAACTTTACAAAGTTCAGCACACATCAAACCTTTATTATAATTCTACTGTTGCTGAATATGCCGATATGCTCACGAAAAAAACAGGATTTAATCGTGTTTTCCTTTGCAATTCGGGTGCTGAGGCAAACGAGTGTGCAATTAAACTGGCTCGTAAATACAGTTTTGATAAATACGGTGAAAACCGATACAATATAATAACTCTTGTGAACTCTTTTCACGGCAGAACAATGGCTACAATCACTGCAACAGGTCAGGAGCATTATCACAAATTCTTTGACCCCTTTGTGCAGGGTTTCAGGTATGCAGAGTCAGGTAACACCGAACAGTTTTTAGAATTGGCGGATGACACAGTTTGTGCAATCATCCTTGAAATTGTTCAGGGTGAGGGCGGTGTTGTGCCGACAGATTATGAATATCTTAAAACTGTTGAAAAGGTTTGTAAGGAAAAAGATATTCTTTTAATTATTGACGAAGTTCAGACAGGTATGGGCAGAACAGGTAAGTTGTGGGCATATGAACACGCAGGAATTTCACCTGATGTTGTAACAAGTGCAAAGGGAATCGGCAATGGTCTTCCGATGGGTGCTTGTCTTTGCACAGAAAAATGTGCAGATGTTTTAACAGCTGGAACTCACGGAACAACCTTTGGCGGAAATCCTGTTGCTTGTGCAGGTGCAAAATATATTCTTAATTCTCTCACAGACGAATTTTTGAATGAAGTTTGTGAAAAGGGTGAGTATATAAGACAAAAACTTGCCGAAATTCCGGAAATCGCTTCAATTAGCGGACTCGGACTTATGCTTGGTATTGAATTGAAAACCAAAAATGCAGGTGAAATCGCAAAAAAATGCAGTGAGAACGGACTTTTAATCCTCACGGCTAAAAATAAATTGAGAATGTTGCCGCCTTTGGTAATCACAAAAGAGGAAATCAACAAGGGACTTAATATTCTCAAACAATTCTTGGAGGACTAAAGTTTGAGTAAAATTGCCCACAGCACATTTTTATTTCAAACTTTTTATGTGTATTAAATTTAAAAGGAGATAAATTTGAGTATGAAACATCTTTTAAGTATGCTTTCACTTTCAACTGAAGAAATCACAGATATTCTTAATCTTGCAGACCAGTTGAAATATGAAAATAAAAACGGAATTAAACACCATCGTCTGGCAGGGCAGACACTGGGTATGATTTTTCAAAAATCATCAACCCGTACACGTGTTTCTTTTGAAACAGGTATGTATCAGCTTGGCGGTCAGGCGCCTTTCCTTTCAAATCGTGACCTTCAAATCGGACGTGGTGAGCCGATTCAGGACACAGCACGCGTTCTTTCACGCTATCTTGACGGTATTATGATTAGAACTTTTGAGCAGAGCGAAGTTGAAAATCTTGCAAAATTCGGTTCTATTCCGATTATCAACGGACTTACTGACTTCTGTCATCCTTGTCAGGTGTTGGCTGACCTTATGACAGTACGTGAACATAAAGGTCATCTTGACGGACTTAAAATGACATATATCGGTGACGGTAACAATATGGCAAACTCACTCATCGTTGGCGGTCTTAAAATGGGTATGGATGTGACAGTTGCTTGTCCGGAAAATTACGACCCTGACAAACGTGTTCTTGATTTTGCAAAGGATTACAGTGGTTTTGGTCTTTATCGTGACCCTGTTGAGGCTTGTGCCGGTGCAGATGTAATTTTCACAGACGTTTGGGCATCCATGGGTCAGGAACAGGAAGCATATGAAAGAAGACAGGTTTTCCAGGGCATTTATCAGATTAACAATCAAACTCTTGCGGCTGCAAACCCCGGATGTATGGTTCAGCATTGTTTACCTGCCCACCGTGGTGAAGAAATCACAGAGGAAATTTTTGAATCACATGCTGATGAAATCTTCGACGAGGCAGAAAACAGACTTCATGCACAAAAGGCAGTTATGGTAGCACTTATGGAACGCAAATAAAATATAAAGTTTAGGGGCGGTTTACGAATCGCCCTTATTAAATGTAATATTTGAAAGAGTAAAATTTCAAAAAAGTTAAAAATATTTGTAAAAAGATGTTGACAAAACTGAATCCTTATATTATAATAAGCAAGCCGTCAAAACGGCGGCTATTATGGCGGCATAGCTTAGTTGGCTAGAGCGTCCGGTTCATACCCGGAAGGTCACAGGTTCAAGTCCCGTTGCCGCTACCAAATATGGCCCGGTGGTCAAGCGGTTAAGACACCGCCCTTTCACGGCGGTAACACGGGTTCGATTCCCGTCCGGGTCACCATGATAAAGCATCGCAAAAAGCGGTGCTTTTTTCTTTTGTCTTGATGTGTTTTTTACCACTATTTTCTTTACAAAGCACTTTTTATGTGCTACAATTTCTTTGTATTTTGAAATTTTATGGGGTGAAAATAAATGAACCTTAAAGAACAAAGACAATGGGTTCTCGACGAACTCA
>JAZNIQ010000014.1:0-3589 GCA_045577555.1 Candidatus Fimenecus sp. | reverse complement strand
GCTCACAGAATGACATGGCTACGATCCGACTTCACTATAACAGATTTTATTAGAGTCTGATCTTTTTTCTCATAAAGCTCAATAGCTTTATCAATTTCCTCTAAAGAAAATTTATGTGTTACCATATCCCCAACATTGATTTTTCCGCTTTCAACAAGTTCAACCAGTGTATACCAGCCTGCACAGTATTCCAAAATTCCGTGCAGATTAAGCTGTTTCATCATCATTGTCATATACGGAAACGAAATCTGCGCACTTGCATCAGGAATCCCGTAATAGAACACATCTCCGCCCACCTTACACGCATCAAAGCAAAGTAAAATGCTATCAATACTTCCGGCAGCGTCCATAACATAATCACATCCCTCACCATTGGTAAGCTCCATAACACGCTCAAGAACATTTTCGCATTTTGCATCAATAACTTCATCAGCACCAAAATGCTTGGCAAATTTAAGTCTGCCCTCACCTCTTGCAGAAACAATAACTTTTTTAGCTCCTGATAATTTTGCAGCTTGCAGAAATGCAATTCCTGCGGGTCCGCCTCCCTGAACTAAAACTGTACTTCCCGGCTTTACACCTATTCTTAAAACCGCACCACAAGGGCAAGCAATGCTCTCCAGAATTGCTCCCTGTTCAAAAGGAATACTTTCCGGAAGCGGAACAAGACACTGTGACGGAACACGAACATACTCCGCATAACCACCGTCATAAGGGTCATAACCTATTTCCATTCTTTCCTTGCAAAGCTCTCTTCTTCCACTCTTACATGCCTTACAGTGACCGCAGGTAACGATAGTATCAATTACAACTCTGTCCCCTGTTTTCCAGCCTGTAACGCCCTGACCGATTTCATCAATAACACCCGCAATTTCATGTCCGAGAATGTGAGGCGGTGTAGCTAATTTTACTTTTCCTGTAATCATATGTATATCTGTTGCACAAACACCAACAGCCTTAACCTTTACAACAACATGACCGTCATTTGCCTTTGGTTTTTCTCTTTCTTCTATACTTACATGCCCGATGGCATCCCATACTGCTGCTTTCATATTCTATACCATCCTTTAAATTTCTCTCAATAAATTATTAAGCTCTGCACTTACAGCAAGTCTTAATGCACGGATTGTAGCTTCATCTATAACCTGACAATGTCCCATAGGAAGTCTTCTTTGTTCGTAGACAAGTTTGTAACCGCTTGGGAACATAACAGAATCAGCCAACCTCAAAAGAGCAAGTGCCTTTTGGTTAAGTGCCATTGCTTCTTTTATTTTTCCGCTGTTAAAAAGTTCATAAATTTTTGCATTAACCTCAGGAACAATAACCGAAAATGCAGTAACAGAGCCTACACATCCTGCAAGTAGTGCGGGCACAAGGCAATCATCAGTACCGCTTAAAAGCGAAAATTCCTGTCTTTTTCTTCTTACAATATCTGCTTCGTGAGCAATCTGCTTCATGTTTGCAGATGAATCCTTCATACCAATTATTCTTCTTTCTTCAATAAGCTGATCAAAAGAAGAAATTTCTATGTTGTTGGTAAAAAACGGAATCTTATAAAGTACAATATCACAGATGTTCTGTTTTGCAAGATATTTATAATATCTCACAACATCGTTCTGACTCATTGTAAAATAATAAGGCGGACAAATCATAGCAGCATCATAGCCTAAATTTTCTGCCGCTTTCATATAACGAAGTGTTACAGCAGGATTAGAATTTGAAGCACCTGCAAGAAGTTTTTTCTTACCAACAAGTCTTTTTGCTGTGAATTCCAACATTTCAAGATTCTCTTCTGTGGAAAGATTTACAAATTCTCCTGTTGTTCCGCAAGCAAAAAAACCTGTAATATCTGATTTTAAAACAAAATCAAGTTCTTTTTCATAAGCATTATAATCAACTTTTCCGTCTTCCGTAAACGGTGTCAATAAAACACCAAAAGCTCCTTTTAACATGTTACCTATCCTTTCACTACATATTCGTTTTCATCAAGACTCAGATTGTCCAATCGTTTGAAACCGCTTTCAGTAATAAGATAATTGTTTTCAAGGCGTATTCCAAACTTTTCTGGTATATAAATTCCCGGCTCCAGAGTTACAATCATACCTGTTTCCAATTTTTCTTCACTTTCAGGTACAAATCTTGGATTTACAACTGTTTCTTCACCTATTCTATGACCTGCATGATGATCAAAGCAAAAAGGAGAATCAATTGCTTCACGAACTTTTTTATATATTTCCGAGGCTCTCATTCCGGGATATAAAAGACTTTCACCAACTTTTAAAGCAGTTTTAATTTTTTCATATGCTTCTTTTTGTTCAGAGGAAATTTCTCCCATGAAATAAACACGGGTTAAATCCGACCACTCATTTTCTAATTTCATCTGCAAATCCAAAAGAACAACATCACCGAATTTAATAACTCTATCAGAAGGAGTTCCCTCAATTTCGGCTGTTCTCTCACCTGAAATTAAATCACCCTGCCAGTCAGGACAAATTTCAGAAATAACTGCTCCAAGCTCTTTTTCTGTCATTCCCACTGCAAGCTTTTCTTTCACATGAGCATGTATTTTCTCCTGTAGCTCAAAGCTTGTCATTATTTCACCTCATAGCGTTTTAAAACTTCTTCGTCTATTTCAACGCCCAAACCTGGTTTATTAGGAATATTTACAAAACCTTTATCATCTATTGAAAAATGTTTTTTAACAAGATTTTTTGATAAAACAGTTTCCTGACAGCAATATTCAAGCCAGAGTGCATTCGGAGTTGCAGCAATAACCTGTAATGATGCACTCATAAGTATACCTGTTTTAAAGGCATGAGGAATAACGGGAATTTTATGTAAGTATGCCATATCAATAACCTTTTTAGCAATAGTAATACCACCGCAACGGCTGATGTCAGGCTGAATTATATCAATTCCACAACCGGCAATAAGTTCATTGAATTCAAACATTGTTCCAACTTCTTCACCTGCTGAAATTCTCATATTTACAGAATTGCAAAGTCTCTTATATGCATCAAGGTCATCTGGCTTAAATGGTTCTTCTACCCAATATACATCCTGCTGTTCAAATTCATTACAAAGACGAACTGCTGTTTTAAGATCTCTCCAAACCATTCCTATATCTATCATAAGCTTAGGGTCATCACCCATAGCCTTACGGCACATTTTAACAAGTTCCAAATCTCTTTTGTCACTCTGTCCTAATGCACCCCATCCAAATTTGATACCTGTATAACCCTGAGGAAGATATGTATCAGCAATTCTTTTTATTTCATCTTCATTATCAGGCATTAAAACACTGCAATATGCAGGGATTTTATCTCTGAATGCTCCGCCGAGTAACTTATGAACAGGAACACCCATTTTTTTACCAAGAATATCCCATATTGCCATATCAATACCGCTCATAGCGTGAATTGCAACACTTCTTCTGCCATAATAATAGCAGAGTTCATACATTTTATACCATATTTTTTCTACATCAAACGGGTCTTCCCCAACTACAACATCTCTAAGTCCCATACATACCATATGAGAAGTTCCTGCCTCAACAATAGCCTTAACAACATATGGTGATGAGTCAACC
>JAZNIQ010000013.1:0-9620 GCA_045577555.1 Candidatus Fimenecus sp. | reverse complement strand
TATGATGACGGAATGTATTCATTTGTTCAGACAGTAGATTTAGCACCAACATATATGATTGTAAATTCTATGCAATTACTTGAAAAGATTGATGGTAAAGTTTCAGACCCTCTTGGCACTTTTGAAGAAATAACTCTCAATAAAGATAATTTTGATTCAAGATTCAAAGGTAATATCGATTATTCCTGGTTGGGTAATGAAACACTTAAAAGCTTAAAGGATAACAATAAAAGAATTTGGCAGTTGTATGGTGATGCAAATGCAGAAACTCCACGTCTGTATATCCTTTTAGAACAGAAAGACGGAACATTCTATCTTGGACATGGATATTACAACTTTAATAGTGTAAGTCCTGTAAATCCCGATGATTCACATATAAGATGGCTTTATAAATTAAATGAAGTATATTCATTTCAGGATATTGACGAAGCTGTATCACAAGCAATACTCGATGATAACTACTCAGCATATTATGGCTTAGGGACAGAATGTTCAGCAGAGGGACATATTATTTATGGTACAGATATTGACGGAGACAAATATACTGTTTATGCATTAACTGATTATTCTAATTTCGGTTTTATGAACGGATATTTTGTAGAACAATCAGGTGGAAGTGGTCCCGCTGTAATGACCTTTGAAAAAACATCTTCAGGATATAAATTGCTTGATATACAATATCCTCAGGATGGTGAGGGCTATGCGGAGTCTATAAAAGAATTGTTCCCTAAAAAATATCAACATCGTGTAATGCACCCAACATCATGGGATTATAACAATCTTTGGAAACAAAAGAAAGCTTATGCACAGGCATATCTCGATAAAATAGGAAGAACAGAAGAAATTTGTGATTATTCACAAGTTGAGCATATACTTTTTACTGATATTGGTGTGTCTGTTGAGGTGTCTAATAAGATTATCGAATATAATTTTCCTTATAATTATGATGTAGGTTATTTTGAATCTGTTGAAGACGGTGTGAGATATATTTACAGAACAACCTACGAAAAAAAGCAAAACAGAATTATTTATACAAAAGAAAATTATGAAACTAAAGAAATTGTTGAAAAAATAGAAATTGATAGCTTAACAGGTGAAATAATTACCCTTGCGCCATCACCTAAAGAAGTTAAATATAATCAAACCGATACAGACTTAATTGAAAAATTATACGACAAAGAAGAATTCGTATTCACAAAAAATCATTATCAAAATGATGACGGACTTTGGGTAGCTGATGCCTATGTTTACAAGTATCGCTTAGAAATCACCGGAAGATTAAACAATGCTAATAAAAATACCACTTACATTGTCTTAAGCAATAGAAAAGATATTACTTTTGATGAAACCTGGAAAGCAAGTGGATTAAGTAGCAATACAGCAGATTATTTCGACCCAGCGGATGCAGTAATTGTTGGTCATAAACTTTTTGATTAAGCAATACGGAGGTGTTGCAAATGAGTAAAAACAAGAATACTAAAAATCTCTTATTATCAATATTTGCTTTTGCAATATTAGTTTTGGAACTTTTGCCTAATGGCGTTGTTTTAAACTTTGCAAATCCTGAAGGCGCCCCTTGGCGTAAGACATATTCTTATTTTAGTCTTACCCCATTCGGATATGCAAATTTTGGTCCGTTTATTACTTCCGTTTTAACCTGCATACTTATCATATTAATTTTGATTAGCTGGTTTAAATTTAGCAAAAAGTTGAATGTGGCCATAAAAATTGTGTCTAGTATTGCAACGGCAACATCATTGTTACCTTTAATGTTTGGCTTCAATAACATTACAATTATCGGTGTTGTAATCACTGTATTGTTAGTATCTATATTTGGTATAAGTTTTATTAACCGTAGTGAGAATTAGTAAAATCGATATATTATCGTCCTCTTTTTCCAACGCCTTTTAGGTTTAAATAAAACTTGCGAATGTGGTGTACTTCACTATTAATTTTATAACTCAAATGGCTACACAGGATTTAATCTTGTGTAGTCTTTTTTGTTATATCAAGTGCCACAAAAACACACAAATTGTATCACTAAAGATTGTATACTTTACGCCTCAAATTTGTCTGGATATATGTGTACTTTAGAGGTAATATGTGACTACCAAAAGACAAGAAAGAGGTACACAGAAATGTTAAAAGCAAAGTTTGGTATTGAGGTTGAATTCACAGGCATTACAAGAACAAAGGCTGCCGAGATTATGGCAAATCATTTTGATAGTTCAGTTACAAGTGACGGTGGTTTTTACGACAAGAAAGTTGTGCTTGATGATTTGGGCAGAAAATGGACAGTAATGTATGACGGTAGCATTAACCCTTTGAAGAAAGTTGATGGATGCAAGGTTCACGCATCAGACCTTTATAAATGTGAATTAGTTACACCAGTTTTAACCTACAGGGAAGACATTGAAAGCCTTCAAGAACTTATTAGAAAGCTCCGTAAAGGTGGAGCATTTGTTGACGAAAGTTCTTGTGGAATTCACATCCACCTTAATGGAGCAGACCACACACCAAGGTCAATAAGAAATTTCATAAACATCATTGCATCAAAGAATGACTTGCTTTACAAAAGCCTTCAAATTGATGAGGCAAGAACAAAATGGTGTAAGAAGATGGATAAACAATTAGTTGAAACAATAAATAGAAAAAAGCCTGCAACCTTTTCTCAAATCGAGAACATTTGGTATGCAGGCTTTTGTGAATCTAGGAACACTCATTACCATAAAAGCAGATATCATTTCTTAAATCTACACAGTTTCTTCCACGGTAATCACACAGTAGAGTTAAGAGGATTTAACAGTACACTTCACGCAGGTAAAATAAGAAGTTACATAGTATTAGCATTAGCACTTAACCATCAAGTATTAACACAGCAGAAAGCAAGTACAAAGAAGAACCAAACCGAAAATGAAAAGTTTGCAATGAGAACATACCTTAACAGAATCGGCTTGGTTGGTGATGAATTCAAAAACTGCAGAGAACACCTTTGTAAACACCTTAATGGTTCAGCAGCTTGGAGAAATGGTACGGTGGCTTAAAAACCACCTACCTTAATATATCAAATTTAGAGAGGAAGTATTTTATGTCAAAACTTTATTTAGCTTATGGTTCAAACCTAAACCTACAACAAATGGCTTACAGATGCCCTACAGCAAGAGTTGTAGCAACGACTTATCTGGAACATTACAAACTTACATTTCGTGGTCACAACGGAAATGCTGTTGCAACTGTTGAACCATCAGAAAACGACCGAGTACCAGTTATGATTTGGGAGATATTCGACAAGGATGAACAGAGTCTTGACATCTACGAAGGCTATCCACGACTTTACAGAAAAGAGTATGTAACAGTTAAAATTAACAACAGAAAAACACAAGTTATGATGTATGTGATGAACTCAGGCAGACCACTTGGAAAGCCGAGTGCATATTATTACTCCACCATCCTGCAAGGCTACCGTACTGCCAAATTTGACCCGACATACCTAAAAGATGGTGTTGTAAGGTCTGTGGTAAAATAACGGTACATATAACTAAGGATTTCATAGAGAATTATGCATCGCTTAAGCCCTTAAAAAATCGAGCGTCGTACATGGAAAAACAACCTATTATGTAGTAGGTTGTTTTTATTGATTTTTAAGGCGCAGTATGTTATGATTTAACAATAAAATTCATGTAGACAAATACTTAAAAGGATGATAAATAATGCTTAACAAAATTACTGAAATAGTAAAAGAGGCAGGAAAGATAATTCATTCTGCACACAATCAGGAGAATACTGTAACAGCCAAAGAAGGTAAGAAAAATTTTGTAACAAAATACGATGTTGCTGTACAGGAATTCTTATTTAAAGAGCTTGGCAAATCTTTCCCTGATGCCCAGTTTATCGGTGAAGAAGGCGAGAATGACTTTTCAACTGATGGTTTGCGTTTTATAATTGACCCAATTGACGGAACCACAAACTTTATGCAGGACTATCGTTGTAGTTGCATTTCTGTTGCACTTTGCAATAATAATGATGTTATTGCAGGCGTTGTATATAACCCTTATACTGACGAGCTCTTTAGTGCTGAAAAAGGCAAGGGAGCGAACCTTAATGGAAACAGGATAAAGGTGAGTGAACGCCCACTTTCAGATGGACTCGCTCTTTTTGGAACATCTCCATATCATCCTGAAAATACAGATGAAACTTTTGCACTTTTAAGAAAGGTTTTTGATTTTTCTCGTGATATTCGTAGAAGTGGCTCAGCTGCTTACGATATCTGCACAGTTGCTTGTGGCAGATGTGAGGTGTTCTTTGAGAAAGGTTTGCAGCCTTGGGATATTGCAGCAGGAACTTTAATCTTAAAAGAAGCCGGTGGTATAGCATTGAATTATGACGGCACAGAGATTAGTTTTTCAACACCTAATGATGTTGTTTTTGCTAACCCTAAAGCATACAAAGAGTTTATAACCTTACTTTAAAAATTCTTTTAAGTAAACAAAGTGTATAAATAAATAAGCGTTGCATTTGGGATTATGTTGTCCCTTGTGCAACGCTTAATTTTTTATTTATAATCTGGATATGTTACTGTTCTACCTGTAAAAAACTCAACTACTGACTGATAAATTTCAGTGAATATTTTTTGTGTTCTCCCCTTGACTGCAAGCTCGTAAGAGATTTTCTTTGAATACTTATCGCCACTTTCCTTTTGTTCCTTTGCATAGTCGTGGTCAAACACATCATAAAGACGTTCAACTCTTGTTGTATATGTTGAAGTGTCGTTTTCGTCAATTTCAACCACACGATAACCATATTGAGTTGTATAAGCTAATCCCTTATAGCGTGTCATTGGAGAGGTGAAAATATCAATATTCTGGTTTCTTACACCAAATGCGTTTGTATGGTCGTGGCCTGTGAACATTGCAAGCACATCGCCTGTTTCAACCAAAGCATCAAACTGACCATCGTTGTAATAACCCGGACATGGATATTCATTGAGCGTACCATAGTTTGTATTTTCTGGGTCGAACATATAATATTCATCTTCATTATAAAGATGTTTTTCTGAAAATAGCTTCTTTGAATCAACCTTTTTAAGAACATCATAAATTTCAGGAACAATAATATGCTGGAAAACAACTGAGTTGACAGTTTCGCCACCATTTTCTTCTTTAAGCTTTGCAGAAGTTTCTTTATACCACTCAATTTGTTCAGTTCTTACTCTGTCGTAGTGTCTTGGCTCATCTTCATCATAATCGCCTGAGTCAAATACCCAAAGATTGAAATTTACCTTGTCACTATCAGAAGCCAAAACAGGAATATTGAATGTTGCGCAGTTTTTGAAATTTGTTTCATCACCTGCAGATATTACACAAGAGAATGTCTTGTAATATTCCATAATTTCTTTTCTTGACATTGGTCCTTCTTCTGAATCGTGATTACCAAAGGTTACAGCAACAGGAATGTTTCTTGATTCAAAGATATTCATAAGTGCATTTATAAGCTTTTTTGTTTCTTCAGGGTCTTCGTTAGGATGTGTATTATCACCTGTAAGTACAACAAGGTCAGGCTTTTCAATATCACAAGCATTAGCAATAACCCATATTGATGAATCAAAATGCTTATCATTATCAAGATGGGTGTCGGCAATATGTAATATTTTGAGCTTACCATTAGAATTGAATCTTATTGTTGTGTCTGTTGTTTTCTGTGAATCAGCAGAGGAGTAGTCGATATTTGTGTTTTCAGGTTCAACTTCAAAATAAATTATTCCTGCCACAAGATTAACAATACATACTACTAACACAATTAAAATTATTTTTTTCAACATTTTAACATCTCCCGACTCATTTTTTTACTCTATAGATATTCACTTCATACGCACGAAGCTTATCTGCAGATACAAAATAATTTGAAAGTAAACATTCACCTTCTATAGAAACAGGTCTTTCAATAATATTTTCCGTGAGGTTTATCTCAATATAGAATTTGCTTTCAGCACTTTCTCTGTAAAAGCAGAATGTTTCATCATTTGTTTCAATTGGTTTGAAATCACCATAAACAAGGGTTGACTTGTTTGCTTTACGAAGAGCCATAAGAGATTTATAGTAATTAAAAGTACTTGTTGAATCTTCAAGCTGTACTTTTGCATTACATTCTTTATAGTCACCATTGACTCTAATCCAAGGCACACCTGTTGTAAACCCTGCATTTTCACTATCATCCCAACAGATGGGAGTTCTTGCGTTATCTCTTCCACCTGCAAGAATTTCTGCAAAAATTTCTGCTTCATCTCTGCCCATTTTAATATTTTCGTTAAATCTGTTGATTGCCTCGACATCACGAATTTCACTCATATTGTTGAATTGGCAGTTCATCATACCCAATTCCTGACCTTGGTAAATATATGGTGTACCACGAGTTGTAAGCACCATTGCACCGAGAAGCTTTGAAAGTGGTTTTCTGAACTTGGTATCAGGATTAACCTTTGAAACCATTCGTGGATTATCGTGGTTTTCAATAACGAATGATGGCCATGATGAGCCACAAAGTGAAAGCTGATATTTTATAAAAGCCTCTTTCAAGTATTTAAGGTCATATTTATAATCCTGATACTTTTGTTTTCCAGGATTCTCAATATGGTCAAAAAGGAATGCCTGACAAACCTCTTGTCGTGAATCATCTGAAATAAGTTTGACCATTTCAATACCTGTACTGCAAGGCTCTGCAACACAAAAACTTTCAGGAAATTTCTTGAAAGTCCTTTCATTAAGTTCTTTAAGATATTCATGAAGTCTTGGACCCCACGAATAGTGTTCAGCACCGCAACCGAATAGTTTGCCAATGTGTGGATTGCCGTCAGGAAGACTTGGGACCTTTGAAATAAGGGTGATAACATCCATTCTAAATCCATCAACACCTTTTTCGAGCCACCAAGAAACCATATCATAGATTTCTTTTCTGAGTTCAGGATTTTCCCAGTTCAAATCCATTTGTTTTGATGAGAAAAGGTGTAAAGCCCATTCGTCCAATTCAGGATAATAATTCCACGCAGAACCCGAGAAAACTGATGTCCAGTTATTTGGCGGAATTCCGTCACCCTTGCCCTTACGGAATATGTAATAATCCTTGTATTTTTCGTCCCCTGCCAACGCTTTCTGGAACCATTCGTGTTCATCAGAAGTATGGTTAACAACAAGGTCCATAACAAGCTTCATACCGCGTTTATGAATTTCGTCGAGCATCAAATCAAAGTCGTCCATTGTCCCGAATTCTGTCATAATCCTGCGATAATCACGGATATCATAACCCATATCATCATTAGGTGAATCATAAATGGGGCTTAACCAAAGCACATCAACACCTAAATCTTTAAGATAATCAAGCTTTGAGATAATACCTTGTAAATCACCGATACCATCACCATTTGAGTCCATAAATGAACAAGGATAAATCTGATAGATAACAGACTCTTTCCACCATTTAGGGTCAACTTCGTTTTTAGCAATAACCTTTTCAGTGGTTAAATTCATAAGGCTAGCAATTTGTTCAATTTCAGAAACAGAAAGCTTATCACCTAAGAGCTCGACAATAGTCTTTTCTATATATATAGGGTTTACCAATATATCATTTGAAAGATTATTACGATAAACCACCATTTGCGCAACATCATAACCTACAGGGTTATCAAGTACATCACTCAAGGTGCTCATAGGAGTAATTTTCATAAAAATCCCCTTTTCAAAAAAGGCCTTGTAGTATACACAAAGCTTTTGCTAAATTTCAAATTAATCGTCCAAGTTTGTTATTTTACCAATGAAAACATTTGACTCTGTTAACAACTCATCAGATTTTTGATTTTCAAATATAATTCCATAATTCGGCGAATTGGTGTTTTCGGGTGAAATAAAAACATTATTCTTTATTTTCACATCATAAACCATGGGTCTGAAAATTATGTAACCTCTACTTTTATCATACAGCCCTGATTTACCATCAAAAATATTATTTTCAATCAAAATGTTATGATGCCCACAATCTCCATGATGACCTATGGCAGGAAAACCTGCACATTTGAAAATGTTATTTGATATTGTGATATTGTGGCACACTGTATCATCTTTGCAAAAGTCAATTAAATCACCATTACAGTTATAAACAGGGCCGTAACTACCTTCATGGGCAAGGTCAAGTTGAATCTGCTCGTTAAGAAGATTTTCAGGAATTAAAGTGTATGAAGGTCCGTCAAACACACAACTGTCTATAACGGTATTTTCAGATGAGTTAATCTCAATCATATGCCACATTGAGCAATTGCGAAAATGACAACCGACAATTCGTATATTACGACAATGTACTGTATTAACAAGAGTGGATTTTTCTATCAAATCAGCATTGCCATCAAAAATACCACCCGAAATTACAACATCGTGCGTACCTTCGTAGCCACTCCACTGTGGCTCTGAATAAGCTGCAAGAAGATATCTTGTTACAGGCTCAATTTCCTTACTGCGTAAAATCACAGCATTGTCAGATAACTTAAAAATCTGATTTGAATAGAAAATAAGTGTTGAAGAAACAAGATAAGTGCCGTCAGGAAAGTATATTGTACCTCCATCTTTCACCTTATCAATACATTCCTGCAATGCTTTGGTATCATCGTGAACACCATCAGCAAAAACCTTATCATTGTCAGTAACATTTATAAATTCCACAACACATTTCCTCTTTTTAAATAATTATTATGCAGTTTCGTTTTCCTCGTGTCGTTTTTCACGCATTTCTGCAAGTTCACGATACATCTGTTCTTTCTTTTCACCCTCAATATCATAAGATGTTTTAAGGATAATTGCTTTAAGAACATTTGCAAGAGTATAACCGAAGAGAAGGAATGCGAGGATTTTAAGACAGGTGTCAAGGTATGTAGGCTGAGCCTGCATTGTTTTGACAAGGTCACCTTCGGCAGATGAAAGGTAGCCTGCCCAGGCAATCATATAGGGAACTGCAAGGTCTCTTAAATAAATGCATGCAGAGTTGACCCAACCGGGAACAATACCCTGGATTGCTTCGATTCTTTCGCCTGTCTGCCATTCGAGATAATCATAGAACTCAACGTCAAAGTGAGACTTTGAAAGCTCCTGAATACCGATGCCGACACCGAAAATGAAATAGAATACGTAGAAGAATATGCTGTTCCAACCCTCAAAGAATCTGATACCCATTTTAGCTTCTACAAAGCAGATGCCGAAAAGCACAAATGAAGCAACAGGTGAATAGATACCACAGAATTTAAGAAGCTTTGTAGGCTCATATTTTTTCGAAAGCTTGGTAGTGATAAGATTACCAACTACAGTACCAATAGCTGTTGGAAGTGTAAGAAGAAGATTCTTTGATGAACCAACTGTAATTGCTGCAAGATATGTAGACATCTTTCCAAGCATTGCAAATGCATTAACCCACTGCATTGCGTGGAAAGCACGGTAGTTTTTGTACTTGAAAAGAGTAAACATTGCCTTTGATACTTTTACCTTTGGCTTCTTTGGAAGTTCAATTCTTTCTTTACAGAAAATACCGCACATAAGGTTACCAAAAGCAGTAACAGAAGCTGCAACAATTGCAAGAGTCATATACAT
>JAZNIQ010000012.1:0-4327 GCA_045577555.1 Candidatus Fimenecus sp. | reverse complement strand
ATATGCCTTTTTGCCTGAGGTTAAAGACAGATATGAGAAAAAAGGCATTAGTGACGAAATCTTTTTTGACACAATGAGTGACATTAAAATCTGGATTGATGACCACAAGGCAAGAACAAATGAAGACGGACTTTTTGAAATTAATTGGATTATGCACCACATGAATATGAGTATTTTCAAAATCGGCAGACTTCAGTATCAAAAGTTTTTTTGGTATTTCAAGACTGCATACAGTAAAAATGGTGTGAAATTTTCATTTGGAGATAAAATCATCAATATGCACATTCCTCGCGGTGAGAAACTCGATTATGATGATTGTGTAAAATCTGTTGAAATGGCAAAGGATTTCTTTAAAGATTATTTTCCTGAATTTCCAAATGACAAGTATATGTGTTACAGTTGGCTCTTATATCCCGGTAACAAAAATTTTATGCCCGAAAACAGCAATATTTTAAAATTCCAGTCAATGTATGAAATTGTAATTGAAAAAGAAGAGCCACAACCAACTTACCTTTGGCTTTATGGTCAAAAAATCAAAAATTCTGACTTAATGAAAAACAAAAAAGAAACCGGAAATTATGGTTTCATTGATAAAATTCCACAAAAGAGTTCTTTACAAAAATCAACTGTTGAATATATTAAAAATGGCGGTACATTTGGTGAGGCTTTAGGTGTAATAATAAAATAACAGGATGCAAAAGCATCCTGTTATTTTTCTTCCGGATATTTCATATTCCAATCATTACGGAGTGTTGTCATAATATTCATTACATCAATCGTGTAATCCAAGCGCATTGTGTTTTCTCCACTTGAAACTGCGTTTTCCATATTTTTAATCTCATAACAAAGTGCATCTTCTAACTTACCCACTGAAATTTCTTCTGTATGACCATCGTGAGTATATGTGATTACTGCTTTATCAGCACGTGGATATTCGAAAATCTCAATATATGCATTATCATAGCAGATTGTTGCTCGTTTTGGTTGTTTTGCGTGCAAGGACAAAGTTACACTTGCCATTTGCTCTTTATCATTTTTAATGATTATACTCGATTGCTCGTCTGCTCCTGTAATTGCAAATTTTACCTGAGATTCTATTTGAGCATTTCTCGTTTCCATAAACATTCTCACAAGCGAAAGTGCATAAACACCAATATCAAGTAATGCCCCACCTGCCAAATCCATATTGAAAAAGCGATTTGTCATATTGTATTCTTTAAAACTGCCGAAATTCACCTGAGCAAGACGGAATTTACCAAGCTTTCCTGAACTGATTATTTTTTCCAATTCTGTATAAATAGGCATATTATATATTGTCATTGCCTCGGCTAAAATTAGATTTTTCTCTTTTGCAATTGCGACTGCTTTATCTAATTCATCACTATTAAGTGTTATTGCCTTTTCACAAAGCACATGTTTTCCACTTTCTAATGATTTAAGTATATACTCAATATGTTTATTGTGGGGTGTGGCAATATAAATAACATCTATTTTTTTATCATCAAACATCTCGTCGATGTCACTATATACTTTTTCAATTTCATATTTTTCTGCAAAATGAACTGCTTTTTCATATGTACGATTGGCAACAGCGTAAACCCTGCCACCCATTTTATTTATTTCTCTCGCAAAATCATTTGCAATATTCCCGCAACCTAATATTGCCCAATGCAATTTATTCAACATAATAATCACCTTCCGCATTATAACATAAAAGCCAATTGACAAACAACACTTTTTTATATAATATTAACATATAAGTAATACTTTGGAGGGAAAATTATGAAAAAAGGTATGTTAAAGACTATTTCACTATTAATGATAGTGACTTTGCTTTTCACTTACACGATTAATGTTTTTGCGTACAGTGGCAGAATCGACCTCGATATCATTGCAGAAACATCAAAAACTGCATTGAAAATTGAGGCAGAAGGAATTGTTCTTCTTAAAAATGAAGACAATGTATTACCACTTAAAGAAAACAAACTTAACATTTTTGGTGTTGGTTCAGTTTGTCCGTTTTTCGGTGGTGCAGGTTCAGGCTGTATAACTTCTGAAAACCCTATCAGTTTCTATGATGCTCTTGATAAAAGAGGTATTGAATATAACACTGAACTCCGTGAACTATATGAAACTGAATGTGGAACAAGTGCTATTCCTACAACAAAGAATCCTGTTATTAACAATGCGCTCGGTCTTATTCTAACAAAGAGTTCACTTCCAGAAATGCCTGTGTCTAAATTGACTGATGAGATTATGGGTAATGCAAAGGCTTATTCTGACGTTGCTCTCGTTGTTATCAGCAGAACAAGTGCTGAAGGTACTGACCTTACTGAAGATATTCTTCGTATCAGTGACGAAGAAAGAGCACTTATTGAAAAACTCAATGAAAACTTTGAAAATATCATTGTTCTTCTCAATATTTCAAATATTATTGAAATGGGATTTATCGAGGAATATGAAAATATCAAAGCAGTTGCTGCAATATGGATTCCTGGTGAATTCGGTATGCTTTCTGTTGCCGATATGCTCAAAGGTGATGTAAATCCATCTGGCAGACTTGCTGATACTGTTGCATATAGCGTTAATGACCATCCATCAAGTGTATGTTTTGGTACAAACAAATATAAGGGTGGAGAATATTTTGTTGAATATCTTGAAGGTATTTATGTAGGATATAGATATTTTGAGACATTTGCTAAGGATAAGGTTCAATATCCATTTGGTTATGGTCTATCCTATACTGATTTCGAGCAAGAAATCGTAAATTATACCTTTGACAATGGCAAAGTTATTGCAGATGTTAAAGTTACAAATACAGGTGATGTTGCTGGCAAAGAAACTGTTCAACTCTATTACAGTGCACCATATACAGAAGGTGGAATTGAAAAGAGTGCAATCTGCCTTGGCGCATTTGCAAAAACAGACCTTCTTGATGCTGGTGACAGCCAGACAATTACAGTTAGTTTCCGTATTAACGATATGGCTTCTTATGACCATAAGAATTATGAAGCATGGATTCTTGAAAAAGGAACATATAAAATCATTCTCGGTAAAAATGTAAGAGAACATATTGACAGTTTTGACTTTGTTCAGGCTGAAGATAAAATTATGAAATATGATGACATAACCGGTACAGAAATCACAAACAAATTTGATGATGTTTATAATGATTTCCCCGTATTGTCAAGAAGTGATTATGAAGGAACATATCCTGTTCTTAGAGAACTGGTTGCAACTGAAGAAATTAAGAATGTTGATAAAATACCTGAAAAAACAACAGAGGGTGTTGCACCAGTTACCGGTGCTGTTTATAATGAAACCATAATGTTCGAGGATGTTTATAATGATCCGAGCCTTATGGATAAATTCCTTGACCAGCTTACTGTTAACGAAATGGTTATGATGGTTATTGACGGCGGTTACGGCACACGTGGTATAGAACGTCTTGGTATTCCACAGACATGGGATAATGATGCGCCATCAAGCGTTAAGGGACAAAATGGTATTGCTTTTACTGACAGCGGCACTGCATATCCTTGCGAAGTAGCGGTTGCTTGTACATGGAATGTTGAACTTGCAGAAGAAATGGGTAAATGTGTTGGTATTGAAGCAAGAGATATCGGTACTGATATTTGGTATGCTCCTGGTGTTAATATCCACAGAAATCCTGCAGGTGGTCGAAACTACGAATATTACTCAGAAGATCCTGTAATTTCAGGCAAAATGGCTTCTGCTCTTATTACAGGTTGTTATTCAGAAGGTCTTATTGTTACAATCAAGCATTTTGTTATGAATGACCAGGAATCTCACAGAGAAGGTGTTTTCACATGGGCTGATGAACAGACAATGCGTGAAATTTACCTTAAGGCTTTTGAAATTCCGATTAAAGAATCTCCTTGTCTCGGCGTTATGTCAGCATTTAATCGTATTGGTACAAATTGGTGTGGCGGTAGTTCAGCACTTTTAAATGACCTTCTTCGTGGTGAATGGGGATTTAATGGTTTTGTTGTATCAGACTATTCATGGAATTTCACTGGTTTTGGATATATGAGTCCCATCATTGCAGTTTATAACGGTAACGACACTTTACTTACTGGTCTTTGGGCAGTTAATCTTCCATCCCATGTTATAGCGGTTACTGCACAGTATTATGCAGACCCTATAGGCTTCGGTACTGCACTTCGTGAGGCCTGTCGTCATCTTTGCACAGTAAAGATGCATACAAAAGCATTTCAGGAGCCTTATGAATATGATGGTTCTCTTTGCGGAGCACTTGTTAAGCCAGATGAGTGGGAATTTGAAAAGCCATATATTCTCTCAAATA
>JAZNIQ010000011.1:0-2075 GCA_045577555.1 Candidatus Fimenecus sp. | reverse complement strand
GAAATGTTCAAAAAATCCATTGATGAGGTAAAGGAAAACGATTATTGCGGAATCCTGATAGAAAATCCTGAGTCAATACCATATGATTCATGGGTAGTTGAAAATCTTGGAGAAACACTGGCAGAAAGACTTATAAACATGGGCAATTATGGCTTTAAGGCATGGATGCATATTACACCTTGCAGATACTCCGCAGATGTTGGAGATAAAACATATGTGCAGGTCAACGTTTTCGGTGGCAAAGCTCCATACACATATGAATGGTATAAGAGTGAAAACTTTGGCGACTATACAGAACTTAAGAGCGATAACAAGTATAAAGTAGATGAGGGCAAGGTAGAAATCCTTGTCGATGAAGCTGAGTTCTCAAAACGTATGACATATAAGTGCATAATAACTGATGCTACAGGCTTTACCAAAACAGCAAGTAATATGTATGTTGTTCCTAAAACAACACCGTATCTCGCATATCAGCCAAATACTGTCCGTGCAAACTATGGTGAAGAAGTTTCATTCTATGCTCGTACGAGAAACAGCGATGCAACCTATCAGTGGTACATAAAAAATGACAACACAAACGGTTGGAAAAAAATCGAGCCGACCGACACATGGGCAAAGGGTGCTACAACATCAACACTGAAAATACAGGTTGAGAAGGCTGATTTCATAAGTCACTGTGAATACAAATGTGAAGTAACACAAGGAAGCTATAGCGTAAGTTCAAATGTGGCAAAGTTACTTCCTAAGGATATTGTTATAACTGAGCAACCAAAAAATGTGAGCGCAAAACACGCAGAAAAAGCAAAGTTTAAGGTAGTGGCAGAGGGTGAAAACGGACCATTTACATATCAATGGCTGATACAGACTCCTGATAATGAAATCCCACTAATGATTACAGAAGCATTTCCATGGGCAGAAGGCTATTATACAGATACCTTGTCAGTTGCAGTTGATGAAAACAAGCTTACATCTGATTACAAGTTCAGCTGTATTGTAACAGACAAAAACGGTGTAAGAAGAATATCAAATGAGACTTATGTTATTGTTACTGCCGATGCAAGTGTAAAATTGGAGGAGAACTATTCCAACAAGCCGGATATGATAGTTATTATGCCGTAAATAATAAATAATATAAAATAAAGAAAAGGGGTAAACAAATATGAGAAAAATGTTATCAATTATTTTAGCAGTATGTATGATGCTTACTATGGCAACTTCTGCCTTTGCTGCATACGGAGAACACGAACATCAGCTTATGGATATGGCAAATATGGAGTGCCACTATTCCGAATGTACCATCTGCTTTGAACTTTTCAATGTAGGAGTACACACCTTTAAAGATGGAAAATGTACAGTTTGCGGTCATGATGAATTCGTAAACCCTTTTGTTGATGTAAAAAAAGATGCGTGGTACCACGATGAAGTAGTGGGAGCTGTTTACACAGGCATTATAGCAGGTAAGAGTGCAACAGAATTCAAGCCTGATGACCTACTTACATACGCAGAAGCAATCAAGCTTGCAGCTTGTATGAATCAGGTTTACTTAAACGGCAAAGTTACACTTACTGCAGGCAATCCTTGGTATAAGCCATTTGCTGATTATTGCTATACAAATAAAATTGTCACAAAACAGTATGACATGAACGCAAATGCAACAAGAGCAGGATATATGGAAATTTTCGCAAATGCACTTCCTGACGAAGCATTTAAGGAAATCAATAATATTCCTGACGGAAGCATTTTAGATGTTAAAGACAACGCCCCTTATGCAATCTATGTATATAAGCTATACAGCGCAGGTATTGTAACAGGTGTTGATGCTCTTCATAACTGTAATCCTGATGGAAACATTATGCGTTCTGAAGTTGCTGCAATTATTTCTCGTATGATGGATGAAGGTAACAGAGTAAAGTTTGATATGTCTGATCCCGACAGTAATAAAAACACAGAGGATGACAACGATAAAGAAATAATAAACAAAACCGAAGAAAACGAAGACAAAGATAAAGATGAAGATGCTGAAAAGGATAATACCAAGCAGAACACCGAAGAAAAAGAAGATGAACCGATAAATA
>JAZNIQ010000010.1:0-5919 GCA_045577555.1 Candidatus Fimenecus sp. | reverse complement strand
CCTGTTGCTACACTTCTTGTTCAGAACGGTACACTCCATGCAGGCGACATTGTTGTTGCAGGTACTGCAGTTGGTCGTGTACGTGTTATGGTTGACGATAAACATCGTTCACTTAAAGAGGCAGGTCCATCTGTTCCTGTTGAGATTATGGGCCTTGATGAAGTTCCACAGTCAGGTGATGTATTCAATGCCGTTTCTGACGAAAGACTCGCACGTGAACTTGTTGAAAAGAGAAAGCAGGAAAAGAAAGAAGAACAGTTCAACCAGTATCAGAAAGTTACTCTTGACAACTTGTTCTCATCAATCAACGCAGGTAAAATCAAGACTCTCAACATTATCGTTAAGGCTGACGTTCAGGGTTCAGTTGAAGCAGTTAAGCAAAATCTTGAAAAACTCTCTAACGAAGAAGTTGCAGTTAAGGTTATACACGGCGGTGTTGGTGCAGTAAGCGAATCCGACATTATGCTTGCTAACGCTTCAAATGCAATTATCGTTGGTTTCAATGTTCGTCCCGACCCTGTTGCAACTGAAATTGCAGAGCGTGACGGCGTTGATATGAGAATGTATCGTATCATCTACGACTGTATCGAAGAAATTGAAGATGCTATGAAAGGTATGCTTGCACCTAAATTCCGTGAAGTATTACTTGGTCGTATTGAGGTTCGTAACGTATTTAAACTTTCATCTGCAGGTACAATCGCAGGTAGCTATGTTCAGAACGGTAAAGTTACAAGAAATGCACAAATCCGTGTTGTTCGTGACGGTATTGTTATTGCTGAAGACTCAATTTCATCACTTAAAAGATTTAAGGATGACGTTAAGGAAGTAGCTTCCGGTTACGAATGTGGTATCGGTCTTAACAAATTTAACGACGTTAAAGAGGGCGACATTTTTGAAGCCTTCATTATGGAGGAATACAGAGACTAATGGCAGGATATAGAGTAGGCAGAGTTTCCGAAGATATTAAGCGTGAAATTGTTGCCGTTATCCGTGAACTCAAAGACCCTAGAGTAAGAGATAAAATTCTTACTGTTGTACGTGTTGATGTAAGCTCCGACCTTTCTTTTGCAAAGGTTTATGTCAGCTCAATGAGTGGCATTGAAGATGCAAAAGAGGCTGTTAAAGGACTTACATCTGCAACAGGTCTTATAAGACGTGAAGTTGGCAGTAAATTGCACTTGAGAAAAACTCCCGAACTTAAATTTATTGCCGATGATTCCGTTCAGCACGGTATGGAAATATTTAAGAAAATCGAAAACGATTTATAATGAGTGGAAACACTCCATGAGGGTATGAAATGATAAGTTTAGATGTAAAAGAGTGTGCATCACTCTTAAAAGAATTTGATAATTATCTTATTCTCACGCATCGCAATCCTGACGGCGACACGCTTGGGAGTGCCTTTGCACTCAAGCGCGCCCTCGACCTGATGGGTAAAAAAACAATGGTTCGCTGTTGTGATGATATTCATCCTAAGTTTTCTTATCTTTGGGACGATATTTCAAACGGTGACATTGAATATGAAAAAATAATCGCAGTTGATGTTGCTGACAGTAAACTTTTAGGTGAGGAATTTGAAGCAAAATATGGCGACAAGGTGTTTTTATGCATTGACCATCATATGACAAACCGTGAATACGCAGAGCATCTTCTTTTAGAGGACAGAGCTGCAGCGGCGGTTGTGATTTATGAGGTGATTTGTGAGTTGGGAGTTGAAATCACTCCACAGATTGCAAACTGTGTTTATACAGGACTTGCAACGGACACAGGCTGTTTTATGTATTCAAACACAACACCAACTGTTCACAGAATTGCGGCAGAGGTTATGGAAAAAGGTGCTGATTACCCGCTTATTAACCGTCTTATGTTTGAAACAAGAACTCTTTCATATATAAAACTTGAACAGATGGCAGTAGCTTCTGTTGAGTCACATTTTGACGGCAAATGTGCCATTATGACCATTACTCAGGAAATGTTCAGAGAAAGCGGTTCAAATGAAAGCGAATGTGACGGAATTGCATCCATTCCCCGTAAAATCGAGGGTGTTAAAATTGGTGTTACAATCCGTGAACAAAAAGACGGAAAGTACAAAGTGTCTTTACGCACTATTGAGCCTTATGATGCGGCAAAAATCTGCTCGAATTTTGGCGGTGGCGGTCATAACCGTGCAGCCGGTTGCGAGTTTGGCTGTTCACTTGCAGAAGCAAAACAACAATTACTTGAAATTATAAAGGCGGAATTTTAATGACAGGCATAATTTGTCTTCATAAACCACAGGATATGACATCCTTTATGGCTGTAAAAAGAGCTTCCCGCATTTTAGGTGTTAAAAAGGCAGGACACACGGGAACACTTGACCCAATGGCTACGGGTGTGCTTGTTATTATGCTTGGTCATTGCACGCGCTTTATTGAACTTTTACCTGAACACAGAAAAAGTTACACTGCAAGAGTAAAATTAGGAATTACAACTGATACTCTTGATATTACGGGTGAAATCTTATCAAAAAAGCCTGTAAGCGTTACAAAAGAGCAGTTATTAAATGTTGCAGAAAAGTTTAAGGGTGAAATTTTACAGACTCCGCCAATGTACTCCGCAATAAAAAAAGACGGTGAACGTCTTTATGACCTTGCGCGAAAAGGTATTGAAATAGAGCGTGAAAGCAGAAAAATCACCATTGAAAAACTGGAAATCTATGATTTTGACGGAAATGAATTTTCAATGGATGTTACTTGCTCTGCAGGTACATATATCCGTTCACTTTGTGATGATATAGGAATGGAATTGGGTTGCGGCGCTGTTATGACTACACTTTGCAGAACAGAAGCCAATGGGTTTTCCGTTGAAAATGCCGTAACGCTTGAAGAATTAGAAAAACTTGTAAGTGAAAACAGGGTTGATGCGATTATTACTCCTGTTGAAAAGGCACTTACAAGTTATCCGGAAATCACGGTTACAAGTCCTCAGGCAAATCGTTTTCACAACGGCGGTGCATTGAGTTACGAAAGACTTCACGGAGATTATGATATTGGAATTTACCGTGTTTATTCCCCGGAGAAGAAACTTTTAGGACTTG
The DNA here is from genome assembly GCA_045577555.1 of Candidatus Fimenecus sp. GTDB lineage: Bacteria > Bacillota > Clostridia > Oscillospirales > Acutalibacteraceae > Fimenecus. Next base: position 2,843 of record JAZNIQ010000010.1, on the reverse strand, counting down.
GAGAAATACTTACTGAAAAAGGCGAACTTACAGTCAGGAGGGTGCTGATAGACGAATGAATAAATTGGCGTTGGCTCTGGGCACCTTTGACGGTTTGCACAGAGGTCATTTAAACGTGCTGAATGAAGCAAAAGCATTTGCATCCGACGGATTTACTCCCGCCATGCTTATGTTTGACATTCATCCTCAGGCAGTTTTAAAGGGAATTGCTCCTCCCCTGCTTATTACCACAGAAGATAAGGAGAATTACGCAAAAGAACTTGGCGTTTTACCCGTACACATTAGTTTTGAGGAAATCCGCAACCTTTCTCCCGAGGAATTTTTGCGTGATGTACTTATTAAAAAGCATAATGTTGGTGCTGTAATCTGCGGCGAAAATTTTCTTTTTGGTAAAGATGGCGGAGGAAATAGTAAAATTCTCTGTGAATTATGCAAAAAGTATGATATAATATACAAAATGGCAAAAAGCACCATGTATAAAGGTGAAATGATTAGTGCCACGAGAATACGTGATGCATTAAGCCATGGTGATGTTATTACTGCCAATGAAATGCTGGGACGAAATTTTTCCTATGATTTTCTTGTGGTGGAAGGGAATAAAATCGGCAAAAAGGTTTTAGGTTTTCCCACCATCAATCAGCATTTCCCCACAGGTTTTATAAACCTGAAACACGGTGTTTATGCTTCACAGTCAACAGTTGACGGAAAAATTTATCCGTCAGTTACTAATTTTGGTTGTCATCCCACTATTGGTGGTGACAAGGTGCTTTCCGAAACCTGTATTTTAGGATTTGACGGCAATCTTTATTACAGAAAGATAAAGGTTGAGCTTCTTGAGTTTATAAGAGCCGAGAAAAAGTTCAATTCCAAGGACGAATTAAAAGCACAGATTGATTATGACAGTAAATCAGCTATCAAGATTTTTGATAGTAAAAATAAAACAAAATAATTTGAAGGGGTATGATTTTATGACAATTTTTGAAAAGGCTTTTTGCCGAGTTTATCAGAAGGTAATTTACCTTGTTGAGTTCTTCTTACCTTGGGGCGAACCTGAAATGCTTACAGGTCCCGGAAGCATCAAAAAACTTCCTGCATTTGTTAAGGGTAAGGGAGTTAATAATGTTCTTATCGTAACAGATAAGGGACTTACTTCACTTGGTCTTCTTAATTCTCTTTATGAGGAAATGGATAAAGCAGGTGTTCAATATACAGTATTCGACGGTGTTCAACCAAATCCAACAATTGACAACATTGAAACAGCAAGACAGATGTATCTTGACAACGGTTGTCAGGGTGTTATCGCATTCGGTGGCGGTTCTCCAATGGACTGTGCAAAAATAGCAGCAGCAAGAGTTGTGAAACCAAATCAGCCAACCGAAAAAATGCGCGGTATTATGAAAATTGGCAAGAAACTTCCTCCATTCTTTGCAGTTCCTACAACAGCAGGTACCGGCTCAGAATGTACACTTGCAGCTGTTGTTTCTAACCCACAGACACACGAGAAATATGCTTGTAACGACTCTGTTCTTCGTCCTCCATATGTTGTGTTCGACCCTGAACTTACAGTTGGTCTTCCACCACACATCACATCAACAACAGGTATGGATGCTCTTACACACGCAGTTGAAGCTTACATAGGTAAATCAAATGTTCCTTCAACAATCAAGTTTGCTGAAAAAGCAACAAAAATGATTTTTGAAAATCTTGAAACAGTTTACACAGATGGTAAAAATATTGAAGCAAGAAATCAGATGCTTTTAGCTTCATACAACGCAGGTATGGCATTTACTCGTGCTTATGTTGGTTATGTTCACGCAGTTGCTCACAACCTCGGCGGTCTTTACGGACTTCCTCACGGTCTTGCAAATGCTGTTATTCTTCCGGTTATGCTTGAAGCATACGGCAGTGCAGTTTATGCACCACTTGCTCGTCTTGCTGACATTGTAGGTATCAAGGGCGATAGTGAAGAAGCAAAAGCAAAGGCATTTATTGCTGAAATCCGTGCTATGAACCAGAGAATGAATATTCCAACAGGATTCACTCAGATTAAAGAAGAAGATATTCCGCTTATCGTAAAACGTGCCCTTAAAGAAGGTAACCCCGGTTACCCTGTTCCTGTAATCTTCGGTAAAGAAGAAATGACAAAGATTGTTAAATCTTTGATGATTAAAGAAACAGCAAAGGTATAATCGGTTTAATCCATAAAAATTAAGGAACTCTCAAATTTGAGAGTTCCTTTTTTGTTGTAAATATTTAATTTTATTTTTCGCAAGACAATGTGGCAGAGGCGGAGATGTATAAAAATACCGCGAGCCAAATGCACGGGGTTGCTAAGGACAGAAAAACTATTGTGAGACACTTTGTAAAGAAGTCTCCCAATTTTCTTTTTATAAAAATTTGACACTTTCGGCTTGAAAGTGTCATAGTGGGTTATATACATTGAAAGCAAATATGCCAATCTGAAAACATTTTTTTCGGTATGTATAAGTGTTATTGCAAATTAAAATTTGCAGTTATGTTTTTGATAAATCAAAAGTGATATTGAAGCCTCACGGCTTCAGTGTTATTTTATTCGCATAAAACTGTCTGAAAGACAATAACACTGTGCAAAGCACAATAAAACTGCGAAGCAATATCACTCACCGCAAGGCGAATAAAACTGCGGAGTGTCCTTACGAACACTCCGCTAAGTATTAAGTGATATTGCAAATTAAAATTTGCAGTTATATTTTTGATAAATCAAAAGTGATATTGAAGCCTTACGTCTTCAGTGTTATTTTATTCGCCTGAAACTCGCGAAGCGAATAAAACTGTGCGAAGCACAATACCACTGCGAAGCAATA
>JAZNIQ010000009.1:0-4361 GCA_045577555.1 Candidatus Fimenecus sp. | reverse complement strand
CGAACTTTTGATGGATAGTGAGCATGACTTTCATATGCTTTCAAGATCATAACCTCCTACACATATATTAATGTATTGTAACATACTTTTTTTGTTTCGTCACTATTATTTTTGAAATTTTTGCAAATATTGACATTGAACTAAAAAAAGAATAAACTATTATATAGTTCAAAAATATATCTGTTTAGGAAAATTTATATGAAAAAAGGACAGTTAAAAATTCACCGTTTACTTTTAATTTCTCTTGTGGTAATTTTAGGTACACTTATAATTCTATATGCCGCTTTTTGCCGTGGCGGTAACTATAACTCCGCCCCTATACCTGAAACACCAACAAAGGAAGAACAAACAACAGAACCCGGCACAGCACCCCCTGTTGACGAGACTCCATCACTTCCTGATGAAGAAACAGAGGAAGAAGAAGTCACAGCAGAACCGGTAATTTGGGATAATTATAACCCCGTAAAAATTCTGGCAAGTGATAATTGGGCATTGACACTCATAAACAAGAATTATCCTCTTGATAAGAATTACTCGCCCTCAACCGCTGTTGTTATTGAGGGAAGTAATGTTACTGCAGACATACGCGTTGCAGAAAGTTATCGTCAAATGTATAATGCCGCTTTAACAGAAGATGTTATTTTAACACCTTATTCAGGATATTGCGGATACCAGCGTCAAAAAACAATTTACGAAAATAAAGTTCAGGCATTTATCTTGCAGGGTTTAAGTGAAGATGAAGCGAAAAAGAATGCGGAAAAACGAGTTGAACCTGCAGGATGTAGTGAAAACGGAGCAGGACTATCGGTTGATGTTTTGAGTGCAAGTGCAGGATTTGCCTCAACCAATGAGTATAAATGGCTTGTTGCAAATGCTCATAATTATGGATTTGTGCTTCGTTATCCCGAAGATAAAACAGAAATTACAGGTATGATTTATCAGCCCTGGCATTGGAGATATGTCGGAGTTGAGGTTGCAACAGAAATGAAAGAAAACAATCTCTGCCTTGAAGAATTTTTAGGAGCAGTATAATCGAATAACAACGGCGGGGTCAAAACCCCGCCGTTGTTATTTATCAGCCAAGCATAATGAAAGAGTAAATAGGTAGAGATTCTTCACTACACTCAGAATGATAATAATAATATTGTATTTATTATCAATGTATGATAAAATATATCGATAATACTAATTTTTGGAGGCTTAATTATGATGAAAATTTCACCATCTATTCTCTCTTGCGATTATGGTAAAATGGCAGAAGAATTAAAAGATATGGAACTTTGCGGTGCAGACTATATGCACATTGATGTTATGGATGGTCATTTTGTTCCCAACATCACCCTTGGTGCTCCTCTTGTGAAATGCATCAAAAAGGCAACTGATGTGCCTTTTGATGTTCATCTTATGATTAGTGAGCCTCTTAAGTACATTGACGACTTCTGCAAAGCAGGTGCCGATATTATCACTTTCCACACAGAATGTGATTCGCCAATTGATGAAACAATCGAAAAAATCCTTGCAAATGGTGTTAAAGCATCTCTTACAGTAAAGCCGAAAACTCCGGTTGAAGATATTTTCCCATATCTTGATAAACTTTCAATGGTACTTGTTATGACCGTTGAGCCAGGTTTTGGCGGACAAAGCTTTATGGAAGATATGATGCCAAAAGTTTCTGCTTTACGTAATGAAATCGAAAAACGAGGTCTTGATTGTGAAATTGAAGTTGACGGTGGAATTAACGAAAACACCATCGCCATTGCCGCAAAAGCGGGTGCAGATGTTTTTGTTTCGGGCAATGCAATTTTTTCAAGTGCTGACCGTAAAAGCACAATCGAAAAATTCAAGAAAATTGCAGAAGAAAACTACTGCAAATAAATATTTCCAAGGCTTTTGCCGTATTCTCGTAATCTTTCGTAATCTGCATTTTCAAAAACAGTACCGAATTCACTCATAGCGGCATTAAGTTTTTCATTTCCTTTTGGAATAAAAAGAAAAAAACAGTTTTCCATCTGGTAAACCTCACAATTCTGATTGATATTCTTTCCTTTATGGTTTGCGGAAACAAAATCAAGAAAATCATCAAGGCAAGCTGTTTTAAGAATTAATGATGCGTTATTTCTTTTTACCTTATATCTTCTTTTATTAACCTTTATAAAAGTAAAAATGAAAAAACATCCGCCTTTATCTGTAGGCAAGGCTTCTACAAGCACTTTTTCACCCTTTGTCATTCTGCTTTCAAAATCTATTTTTTGTAAAAGGCTTCTAAGTGCAAACTGTGTTTTTTCATTATTTCCGTTTAATGAATCGTATGTAATATGGAATTTTTCCATTTCATCTGATGACAACTCTACAAACAAAACATTGTCATTAAGTGTTTCAAAAGTCATTTTTTACCCCCTGAAATACTATAAGTTCTCTTATTTCATCATATTACAGGGACGTGCAATGTGCAATAAATAAATATTGGAAAAAGTGAGGGATGTATTTTGACTGATACAAACACACCTCAAAATTTAACAAACGAAACAAAGCAAACTGTTATGACGGATTATGTATTTATGTTATCCGTCCCCTTTGCTGTTGCAATTTTTACATACGGAGTTTCTGCAGTTTTCAATGTTGCAATCTCTGTGTTTACCTGTGCTTTTTTCACATTGTTGAGTAAAAAATTTCTCAAAACAGAATTTCCTCTTAAATCTCCCCACTCACTTGTAATAGGCTTAAGCGTAGCACTTCTTTTACCCGCAACTGCTCCTTGGTGGTTATTGGTATTAACCTCTGCATTTGCAATGGGTGTTTGTGTTTTACCTTTCGGAACCCCTGACAATTCGCCTTTTATTCCGTCTGTTGCAGCACTTTGCTTTGCTACACTTTGCTGGAATGAGGATGTTTATAATTATTCAAAATATGGCAATTCTTTAGGAGAAATGTTGCTTTATGGCAACTCTGTCGATGATAATATTGTAGCTGTTTTAGAAGCTATTGTGGGAAATGTTCCATCCGCTATGGGAACAGGATGTATTCTGGCTCTTTTAGGCTCACTTATTTTTCTTGTAATACGCAGATGGAGAGATAGCCTTCCCGTGTTTTCTTTTATATTGTCAGCTTGCCTTATGGCTATAATTTTCCCGAGAGTGGCTACAGGCAGAATTATTTCTGTAGTAATGGAACTTTGTTCGGGTATGATATTCTTCGGAGCAATTTTCTTTATGTCAATTCCGACCTTTGCGCCAAAAAGAACACTTCCAAAACTTCTTTGGGGATTTGTAAGCGGCATTGTTTGTATGCTTATCCGTTATTTTAGTCCTCTTGAAGAGAGTGCATGCTTTGGATTTTTGATTGCCTGTGCAATTTCTGATTGGTTTGATAATTTACCATTAACACGAAAAGAAAAGAAAGCAATAAGGGACCTTGAACCGTTCGTTGAAACTGTTGCTGAAACTTTAACGGTTGTTCCGGATGAAATTCTTGACAAAATTCCTGATATTTCAGAGGAAGAAATAATTCAGCAATCTGATAAATTTAAAGTAATTATCGATGACTTGCCTGTTCCTGAAAGCGAAAGTCTTGATGCGGTTATTTCGGAAGAAAACACCGTAACAGAACAAGATTCACCTTTTATTACGGGAGGTGACAACAATGAGTGATAAGTCCACCACATTAAAGAGAATACGCAATAGTGCCTTAATCAAAAACCCATTACTTTTTGAGGCAATCGGTCTTTGTCCGGTAGTTGCTATCGCACACTCATTGAAACTTGCTGTCTTCCTTGCAGTTGTAACTGCAGTTGAAATGATTGTATGTGAAGTTCTGGCATCAAAATTTCTTAAAAATGTTCGCCGCTATTGGCGAGTTGCACTTTATACAGTTTTTGGTGTAGGAATTATCTTCCCCACAATGTATATAACAGGAAGATTGTTTCCTGATTTATCCGCCAATTTCGGAGTTTATCTTCCTCTTATGGCAGTTAACTCCCTGATTGCACTTCACTGTGAAAGAGTTGCAGTTAAAAACGATATTAAAAACAGTTTTATAGATGCAGTTTCATCATCACTAAGTTATGGCATTGTTGCATTATTAGTAGGTTTTTTAAGAGAATTGTTCGGAAATGGTACCGTATGGGGTATTCATCTCAATACTCCCATAAAATTACCTGCATTCCTTATGCCTTTCGGCGGACTTTTACTTATGGGATTTTTAGCTGCCGGACTTAAAGCATTTATTGATACAAAGTATCCTGAAGCAAATCCCAACAAAGCTTTTGATACATCAGAAATCAGACGTTCTCTCCGTGGCACGTTTAAAGACCTTATGAACGACGAGTTCAATCCTTATGGTGACATGAGTGAAGAAGATATTTC
>JAZNIQ010000008.1:0-8272 GCA_045577555.1 Candidatus Fimenecus sp. | reverse complement strand
CATGGCTACGATCCGACTTGGTGCTACAGTTGCATTTACTAACGTATTCGGAACAACATTCGGTGCAATTCTTAATCTCTTCATCGCAATCTCATGTATGGGTACATTAAACGGACTCATGCTCGGATGCACAAGAGGTTTCTATTCACTCGCTATTCGTGGAAGAGGACCAAAGGAAGACGTATTCAACAAGGTTGACGAAAGCACAAACATGGCAAACAACTCAGCTATCGTTGGTCTCCTTCTTTGTGGTTTCTGGTTCTTCTTCTTCTACGGATCAAACCTCGCACCATTCCCATGGTTCGGAAAGTTCGGATTCGACTCATCAGAACTTCCAATCATCACAATTTATGGTCTTTACATTCCAATGTTCATTAACTTTATGAGAAAAGAAAAAGGACTTTCTGCTGTTAAGAGATTTGTTCTTCCTACACTCGGAATAATCGGCTCTGCATTCATGGTTATTGCTGCTGTTTATTCACATGGTTATGTACCATATATCACAGCAAAAGAAGCTGGTGCCGGTTTCTCATGTCCGGTTCTTTTCTACCTTATTGTATTCGCTGTAATTATGGCAATCGGTATGCTTTTAATGAACCCAAAGAAAAAGAATTCAAAATAAAAACAGCATAAAATAAGTTTCAGCCTGTAGGGAAAACCTTACAGGCTGTTTTTCTTGAAAAATGCGATATATTATTATATAATAAATACAGATTTCAACGGAGGTATTAAAAATGAATGTTTATACAAGCGTATCCGAGCTTATCGGGAAAACTCCGCTTTTAGAACTTACCAATATAGAAAATAAACTTGGTCTTAAATGTAAGATTCTTGCTAAACTTGAATATTTCAACCCTGCCGGGAGTGTTAAAGACAGAGTAGCACTCCAGATGATTGAAGATGCGGAAAGAAAAGGTATTCTCAAAACAGGTTCAGTAATTATTGAACCAACAAGTGGAAACACCGGAATCGGATTGGCTTCCGTTGCCGCATCCAAAGGTTACAGACTTATTATCACAATGCCTGAAACCATGTCGGAAGAACGTAGAAAACTGATTTCTGCTTACGGTGCAGAATTGGTGCTTACTGATGGCAGTAAGGGTATGAGTGGTGCTATTGAAAAGGCAGAGGAACTTTCCCGTGAAATACCGAACAGTATTGTTGCCGGACAATTTGTAAACCCCGCCAATCCGCAAGCACACCGTAACACCACAGGTCCTGAAATATGGGAAGATACTGACGGTACAGTTGATATTTTTGTGGCAGGTGTTGGCACAGGTGGCACAATCACAGGTACAGGTGAATTTCTTAAAAGCAAAAATCCGGATATAAAAATTGTTGGAATTGAGCCTTGCGACTCCCCTGTTATTTCAGGCGGTAATGCCGGTCCTCATCCATTACAGGGAATCGGAGCAGGATTTATCCCCGAAGTTCTTAACACAGATATAATTGATGCAGTTGTAACCGTTTCAGGTAATGAGGCATATTCCGCTTCACGACTTTTAGCAACAAATGAAGGTGTGCTTGTCGGTATTTCATCAGGTGCGGCACTCCACACGGCAATTGAACTTGCAAAAAAAACAGAAAACAAAGATAAAACCATTGTTGTTCTTCTTCCCGATTTAGGTGACAGATATTTATCAACTGATTTGTTTTAAATTATAAAAAAGGTCGTTCTGAATGATGTTCAGAATGACCTTTTATCTTAAAGCAATGGCGGGGTCAATACCCCGCCATACTATATTATTTATAACTTTTTATCTTTTTCGAGAGATGCTTTAACTGCGTCCATAACCGCTGTGTCAAATTTTTCTTCTTGAAGTTTTGCCACGCCCTCAATGGTTGTGCCTCCGGGCGAACAAACGCTGTTAATAAGTGCCCACGGATTATTCTCACCATCTTCAAGAATCATCTTTGCACTACCCAGCACTGCCTGTGCACAGATTTTAAGTGCCTCATCCTTTTTCATTCCATTTTTCACAGCTTCACGAGCCATAGAGTCAATGAACATAAACGAATATGCGGGTGAGCACCCTGCGATTACACCAAATAGCGGGAACTGACTTTCAGGCAATTCAATTACCTCACCGAATGAACGACAAAGACCTTTTATAAACTCAAGAGCGGTTTCATCGGTAAAATCATTCTTACAGACTGCACTCATAGACGCTCCCACTTTTGCATTTATATTAGGCATAACACGGATAATTGATGCGTTGTTATTAAAAAAACTGCCAATGTATTCAAGTGTTTTTCCCGCACCGATGGAAACTAAAATATTTCCGTTTAAACTTTCTTTAATCTCCGGCAAAACCGCAGGGAAAACCTGAGGTTTGACTGCAAGAACAGTGAACTCACAACTTTCTGCAATTTCTTTTGCTAAAGAAGAAATATTCACACCGTATCGGGTTTTAAGTTCTTCTGCTTTTTTTAAATCAACATCAAAAACACAGATATCTTCACCTTTTACAAAAGCAGATTCTACAGCACCACCAATTATGGCACTTGCCATATTTCCGCAACCGATAAAGCCAAGTTTAAACATAATTATTCAACATCGGATGTGCAGTGACAGCACTTTGTAGCATCAATTGCAATTTCACTCTTACAGAATGGGCAAACCTTTGTTGTAGGTGCTTCTTCAACAACCGGCTCTTCTTTTGCTGTTTTTGCTCTGAGAGTGTTGATGCCCTTAACAAGACAGAAAATAACGAATGCAACAATAAGGAAATCAAGGATAACCGCAATAAAGTTACCGTATGTAAGAATTGCAGCACCGGCTTCTGTTGCTTCTTCAATAGATGCATAGTCACCGCCGTCGAGGGCAATAAACTTTGTTGCAAAGTCGGCACCCTTTAAAGCAAGACCAATAAGAGGCATAATTATATCATTTACAAGAGAGTTAATGATTTTCTGGAATGCACCACCGATGATAACGCCGACTGCAAGGTCAATCACGTTACCACGCATAGCAAATTCTTTAAATTCTTTAAAAAAACCTTTCATTTTTAAAATCCTTCTTTCATTTTATTTATGATTTAATATTTTATCACCAATTATTATGTATTGCAAGATATATTTACTTAGCAGTTAAAATACACCTGTCAAATCGAAATCCGGAATAAAATCCGTCTTTGCAGAAGATTTTTCCTGCATAAAGCCATTTTGAAGTCCTATATCCAAGAAAAAATCCACAACTTTATTGTATTCTGCCGTTGTCAGTTTTCGCTTTAATTCTTTAAAATCCTTTATATCCCCATAAGGCGTATATTGACTCATCAGGCTTATATATGTGTCATTAGGTAAATTTTCTTTTATCCACAATAAAATATTTCTGCTTTCTTCCACATTGACGGGAAGAATCAGATGGCGGATAATTAATCCTTTCCGGATTATTCCGTCTTTTATTATTGTCTGCGGTTGCTGGCGGTACATTTCAATAACAGCCTTGCTGGCTTTTTCGAAATAGTCGGGACATTTTGCATATTTTTGAGATTTTTCACTGCTGAAATATTTAAAATCAGGTAAATAGACATCAACAAGTCCTTCAAACTGTTTCAGTGTTTCAATGCTATCGTATCCCGAGCTGTTATAAACAACAGGAATTGCAGGTTTATATTTTTTTAACGTTTCTATTATTATGTGAGAAAAATGCGTGGGGTTTACAAAATCAATAGTGTGCACTTGCTTTTGCTCAAGTTCTTTTATAATTTCAATGAGTCTTTGGGATGTTATTATTTCCCCGTTATTCTCGTGACTTATAGGATAATTCTGACAGAAACAACATTTAAGAGAGCAACCTGAAAAGAAGATTGCACCCGTACCCCTATCCCCGCTTATGCAGGGTTCCTCCCAATTATGAATAGCCGCGCGGGCAAGAACGGGATTCAAAGGCATTTTGCAAAAACCTTTTCCCATTTCTTCAGTTCTTTCTGCATTGCAGTTTCGCGGACAAAGATTACAAACCATATATTTACCACCTGTCCATATTGTAGCACAATGCCACTTGATAATCAATTTGTTTTGCAGTATAATATTTTCATTGATTATGCGAGGTGATAATATGCTTCTTACAATGGATATAGGAAATACCAATATAAATATCGGACTTTTTGAAGGCGATAACCTTACTGTAAGTGCCAGACTTGCAACAGAAAGACAAAAAACCGATGACCAGTATGCCATGGATTTCACTAATATTTTTGTAATGCATAAAATTGACTTTGATAACATAAATGGTGTTGTAATTTCTTCAGTTGTGCCTGAAATTACAGAGTCAGTTACAAACGCTATAAAAAAACTTACGGGAAAAGACGCTTTGATTTTGTCCCCCGGAGTTAAAACTGGTCTTAATATTTTAATTGACAACCCTGCTCAACTTGGTGCTGACCTTGCTGCAGGTGCCGTTGGTGCAGTGGCAGGTTACCCCCTCCCCGCATTTGTCATTGACCTTGGAACTGCTACAAAAATCTGTGCTATTGACAAAAACCGTGGATTCCGTGGTTGTATGATTGCTCCGGGAGTTCAGATTTCTCTCAAAGCACTTACCGATACAAGTTCACTTCTCCCGACAATCAGCCTTGAGCCACCTAAAAAAGCTTGTGGCACAAACACGGTTGAAAGTATGCAAAGTGGAGTTGTTTTAGGTACAGCGGCTATGATTGACGGTATCCTTGACAGATTCTGTGAAGAGCTTGGTGAACCTGCTTCAATTATTGCAACTGGCGGTCTTTCATACTTTTTAGCACCCGTTTGCAAAAGAGAAATTACTTATGACCGTCACCTTATCTTAAAAGGACTTAAAGCAATATACGAAAAAAACAATTAAATACTTTATTCGTCAAATATTTGCATTGTATCCTTAAAAAGGAACAGTAGCAAGGAGGAATATAAATGAAAACAACAAAAAGAGTTAGACAAGCAAAAACGCTTATTCTTACTCAAAATGCAGTACTTGCATCAATAGTGGTGCTTATGGCATTTACTCCTATTGGTTACCTTAGATTAGGTGCCGTAGAAATGACCTTTATTATGCTCCCTGTTGCAGTTGGTGCCATAACTCTTGGTGAAAAATCCGGAGCGTTTTTAGGACTTGTATTTGGAATTTCAAGTTTTATTCAATGTTTTGGTATGTCACCATTCGGAGCAGCGTTGCTTCAGATTAACCCAATTTATACATTTATAATGTGTCTTGTACCACGAGTATTGATGGGTTATCTTTGCGGAGTAATTTACAAATTACTTGCAAAAGTAAAAAAAGGACTTGCCACTGTTATTGCAAGTTTTTGTGCTCCGGTAATTAACACGGCATTATTTATGACATCACTTATTCTTTTCTTTGGTAAAAGTGATTACATTATGAGTCTTCGTGCAGGGTCAGAAAACATCTGGACTTTCTTAATTGCTTTTGTGGGAATTAATGGTGTTATGGAAATTGTAACAACAACACTTATTGCACCACCTGTTGCATTGGCAATTGAAAAAGCAGTAAAAAAATTTAAATAAACAAAATTACCACTTGATTTTTAGTCAAGTGGTTTTTTTCATATAATGTTATTCTTTTTAAGAAATTCTATGGATTGATTAACCCATTGTCCTGCTTCAAGTCCATCGGCAAGAGCGAAACCGTGCACATTACCACGGTAAATATGCACCTCATTGGGTACTGCTTTTTCGTCCAATACCTTTTGCACCACAAGACAATTGGTTTCGGCTGGCACTATGGGGTCATATTTCATTGAAAAAAGAAACATCGGCGGATAATTTTCGTTGACTAAATTATGCACACAAAGTTTGTTAGATAATTCCTCACAATAACCCTCTCCAAGAAAAATTTTATCACAGGTAATTCCGAAATCCTTGCATTTCAAATCTGTCATAGGATATCCCCCGATTATCGCATTGGGTTTTCCGTCAATATGAGCTAAATCCCCTGTCATTTCTCTTAATTCATCGTGGACACCGCTGACACTCGTCACAAGATGTCCGCCTGCTGAAAACCCCAAAGCAATAACACTATTTTCAATAATTTCCCATTTTTCTGCGTTGTTTCTCACAGTCTGAATGGCTCTTATGAAATCAAGTTGAGGGCATGGATAGCGACATGGGGATGTACGATAGCACACAATAATTGCATGGAAACCCAGTTCATTGAATCTTTTTGCAATGTCCACACCTTCGTGTTTCATGCAAACATGAAGATATGCTCCACCCGGTGCAATTACCACCACAGGTGCTTTTTTATTCTCTAACAGAAATGGTACCATATACGGCTTTCTTTTACCATCATAAAAAGGAATGTCTTTTTCTTCCCATAAAAGTATGCTTCGCGGATCAGTAACAGGTACAGCGTTATCTTCTCCATTAAAAAATGCTACCAAATCTTTAGCAAATCCTTTTAAACCTTTGGGTGCAAGTCTTTCAAGGGTACTGAATTTAAAAGGCTCCATAAGACGTAAAAGTCTGTTGATTTCAGGCACGGAGGAGTAACTCTCCAACCAAAGAGATGCTTCCTTGTCTGCACGAACATCACGAAGTTTATGGTCCATTGTAATCATTTAAAATCCTCCCTAAAAAACGTCAACACTTATTACAAGCCTGTCTTTTTTAGTACGACGAAGTACGCCATTATATATAAATCTGCCAAGACCACGAACAGAAATTTTGTCACCTATATTTACTGTTGTTGACGGACTTGTTTTAACTACACCATTTACAAAAACTTTTTCTGTAAGGAAAAGTGATAGCACCTGACTTCTGGACATTTTGTAGATTGCAGCAACAATAACATCCAGTCTTTCAGATGAAACTATAATTTCATTATTTTCAGGTTGCGGCAGAGCATCTTTTGGAATTTTGTTTGTAACACTACATTCAACCGTTGTATGTCTTACCTGTGTTAAATTCTGAACTATATAGTCAGTTATTGTATTAAGACAAAAAAGATATCCGCAATTTTCACTTATAATTATATCTCCGAGCACTTCACGGCGAATACCAAGTCCCATAAGTGAGCCTAAAAAGTCACGATGAGTAAGATTGTCAGCGAATTTCCTGCTGACAGGTTTTATAAGTATGCAATCTATAGGATAATCAGAGTTATTATTAAATATTTCCCTGTCACCAAAACAAGCAATGCATCTCTCGGCATCTTTAAAACCGCCATAAAGTGTTACAGGCACAGAAAAACGCACAGCAGAAAGTTCCGATATTTCAGCAAGACCCAAAAAATCAGAATAAATGGCGAAGCCTTTATCATATACACGGTTTGCCAACTCTTGAAATCGTTTTTGTTTTTCTGTCATTTTATTCACCATTATAATTATATTATAACAACAACGGCGGGGTCAAGACCCCGCCCCGCCATATTAAACATTATAGTATTTCGCCATTTTCTTTTTCTTTAAGATATGAGCAATTATAATCACTATCACAACTGCAATTACTGAAAAGAATGCAATATAAAGTCCCTGGGCATCATTTTCACCTTTGACTTTCATCCACAAAGAATTCATATACTGTAGAGTATCTATAGGCAAATTGTGAAAAGCCTGTGTGTTTTTTAATTCTTCAGGATAAACTGCCTCGCTGTCAATAAGAGCATAATCCTCATTTTCAAGAACTGCCTTATTGGGAGTTGCATAGTAAATATACTCTGCATTTGCAAGTGCAATCTCCGGCTCCATCATAAAGTTTATAAAAGCTTCCGCACCTTTTTTATTCTGTGAACCTTTTGGAATACACATTGCATCATAGAACGTGTTAACTCCTTCTTCCGGGAAAACAAAGCCTAAATCAGGATTGTTTTCAACCATCAGTTCATAATCACCTGCATAATAAGTTGCAAAAGCATATTCGCCACTTTCCATTTTAATGAAAACTTCGTCCATTACATATTCAGGCTTAACAGTCTGGCGTTGCTCTAAAAGATAATCAGCTGCCACATCCCAATCTGCCATATTGGTAGTATTGATATCCTGACCAAGAGCAAATTGTGCCACGGCAAAAGCATCACGCGGATTATTGAACATAAGGACCTTATCCTTATACTGCTCATCCCAGAGAACTTTCCAACTTGTTGGTTTTTCATTTACAAGAGTTTTATTATAAATAAGAATAGTTGAGCCAACATTGTATATTACTGCATAATCGCCTATTCCGTTTTCAACAAGATTTCCATACTTTTCACTGTCAAAGTATTTACCGAAATTAGGAATATTGTTATAGTCTAATTGCAAAAGCATTTCTTCAGAAATAAGGCGTTCAACCATAT
>JAZNIQ010000007.1:0-2957 GCA_045577555.1 Candidatus Fimenecus sp. | reverse complement strand
CTTTATGAAAAGAGCGACAAGCTCGGTGGTGTATTTATTGCCGCAGCTGCTCCATCATACAAAGAAAAAGACCGTGCCCTTATTGCATGGTATAACCGTGAAATCAAGCGTTATGACGCAATTACAATTCATATGAACACAGAAGTTAAGGATATTGCTTCACTCGGTGCAGATGAAGTTATTGTTGCAACAGGTTCAGTTGCTAACAAAATTCCTGTTAAGGGTGCAGAAAAAGCTGTTGAAGCTGTTGATTTCCTTCTTGACAACTCACTTGCAGGTGACAAGGTAGTAGTTGTTGGTGGTGGTCTTACAGGCTGCGAAATTGCTTATGAGCTCTATCTTCAGGGCAAGAAACCTGTTATTGTTGAAATGCAAGATGACCTTATCACAACTCCCGGTGTTGCTCTCGCTAACACAAGTTATCTTCGTGATTTCTTCAAGACAAACAATGTTCCTGTTTATCTTGAAAGCCGTACAACAGAAATCCGTGACAACGGTGTTACAATCGCAACAAAGGTTGGCAAAACAGTTGACGTTGAAGCTGACACAGTTATCCTTTCAGTTGGTTACAAACCAGCTCCTGTTGCTGAAAAAGCAAAGCATGTTCACGTGATTGGCGATGCAAACAAAGTTGGTAATCTCCGCACAGTTATCTGGGGCGCTTGGGACGTTGCAATGAAGTTATAATTCAACAAAAGCATAAAAAATCAGAGGAGAGTTTTTACTCTCCTCTTTTTGTTTAGTTTTATGGTTGATTGATTACACCGGCAAATAATGGTAATCCGTCGTCACTTGTTATTACAAAAATGAATGGTCTGTCAAGAATAAAATCAATTTCATCTTCAGGTGGCATTGCTTCACCATCTGCTGGCAAAATGGTGTATGCCGCTGCAGTTACGCCCTCTTCGTCGATTGCTACTCTCACTCCGTGCTGAACACTTGAAAGATATATGGGGTCATTAAAATCCACGGTCAATGGTGAATAATTTGACACGGTATAATCAAAGCAATCTTTTACACCTAAATTATTAAGTCCCTTTTTCAAATCCATATTTGAACAAGCATCAAACTTAGGAACTGAAAAATTAACTTTAAGTTGTTTTTTATTATCCCATTTGCCGTTTGAATTCATAAAATTTAATGCTTCACTGTTATTTAATAAATCATCAACAGTCACATTTTCATCGGGCAGAATAAACCACATTTCTCCACTCATTTCAAGTTTTTTGCTTACTGCAGAAAACTTTTCGCCCCAATAGTATGTGCCATAAGAATCCGTTACGTGCATAAAATCACATTTTATATCCCCCATTGGCGAATGAAAAGTTTCTTTGGTATTTTGAGAGGTTTGAAATTCTGCTTCCCACTTTGCCTGATAATAAATTGTTGTGGCTATTGCTATTATTGTTTCGGGATTTAACTCAATATCTGAAATCTGCTCATTCAAAAGACCGCCTGTCTGTTGATTTAACCACTCCTGCAAAGCTTTGTTGAATTTGTCAGAGCCCATTTTACCCTGATAAGATGAAGCATAATAATTATCTGTAAGAATTTGTAGAGTATTTTTATTGAATTTAATGTTTTCATTGAGCCATAACGAACTCGCCAGAACGCTTGTTACAGCACCATCGTCATTATAATTGGCATTCCATACTGAATTTGCCTGTTTACGTAATGTTTCAATACTATCTGCTCCTATTAAATCAAGGATTTGCTGACGACTTTCGCCCTCGGTAATCTCTGCAAGCATAGAGAGTGCTATATACACATTGAGAGGTGAATAAAGTTTATTTTCTTTGCCTGAATTTGAGAGAAACTCTGAATATGTCGCTGTGAAAAATCCACTAAGATTCTCACCTGCACCAAAATATTGTCGGCGTGCTCGCTGGTCTTTTTGCCATGCATTATAACCCAATTCAGTTTTGGGGTACTGTGTCATTTTAGGGTAAATTGACTCGCTGATTGCATAAGATTTCAAAATAAACGGATTTTCAAAGAATGGTTTATCCTGCTTTGTTGTTTGCTCTATAGGTGGATTATCACTTATAGGGTCTTTCGGCATTGATGCGTTTCTTAAAAACGGACTTATTGCAATAACTATTGCCAATACCGCCGCTATGGGTGCAAGCCATTTTATATGACGCATTTTACTTTTTTTAGCTTTTTCGTTTGCCTGTGCAACTAAATCAGCATCAATCATACCGATTGCATCCTGCAATTTATCGGATTTCATATTATAACTCCCTCCTTTTCAAGACAAGTGAGAAGCTTTTGACGAGTGCGTAAAAGTATCATTTTCACTTTGCTTTGCCCAAAACCATATTTTTCACAGATTTCTTTAATTGAATCAAAATACCAATATCTGCGTAAAAATACATTGCGTTCAGTTTCAGGTAATTCACGCAAAAATGCAGAAATAATTTTCGCCAACTCCTCAACTTCTAACTGTTCATCAATTGTTCTTTCATCGGGAATACAGTTTTCAAGTTCATAAACTGACAGTTCATATTCTCCTCCGCCACGCTTATCTGCCATTTTCTTGCGCCATTTATCAATGGACTTTCTGCGTGTTATTGTACCCAGAAAAGCAGATAAAACTGATGGTTTCTGAGGTGGCATACAGTTCCATGCCTCTAAATAAGTGTCATTTTCACATTCTTCGGCATCTTCATTGTTGTGAAGCACACGGTATGCAATTGTGTAACAGAAATTACCGTATTTCAGTTTTGTTTCGCTGATTGCTGTTTCATTTCTTTGCCAATAAAGATTAATTATTTTTTCATCGTCCATAAAATTCCTCCATATTTGTATTCCCTTTCACCTATATAGACGGAATAAACTCTAATTGGTCACAATAGATTTTAAAAATAGCAATGGCGGGGTCTTGACCCCGCCCTACCTCTTTTTAATTGCTTATAAATTTATTCAGTTATCTGTTTTGTAAGGAATTCAAAAAC
>JAZNIQ010000006.1:0-2787 GCA_045577555.1 Candidatus Fimenecus sp. | reverse complement strand
AGCGGTCTTAGGAAGACAATGTCATAAATCAACTCCTTGGCTCACAGAACGACATGGCTACGATCCGACTTGGAATAATTCCTTTAATAAATCCACTCAGAAATTTATGAACGAAATAATAGAAATTGGTGCAGTAAAATTAGATGAAAAGTTGAATCAAGTTGATACTTTTTCAGAATTGATTAAACCTGTTATTTCTAAAAAACTACGTTCAAGAATCAAAAACTTAACAAATCTTACAAATGAAGATGTGCGTAGTGGAAGGTCATTTTTAAATGTAATTAGTGAGTTTGAAAATTGGATAGGGGACGACGCTGTTGTAATGTCCTGGGGTGATACTGATATTAGAACTCTTTTGACTAATTACAATTATTTTCTCAAAAAAGAAAGTATTGATTTTATTGATAAATATGCAGACTTGCAAGCATATTGTCAGTGCTTTATAAATATGGACAACATTCAGCAGGCAGGACTTTCATATGCTGCTGAATGTCTTGAAATTAATCCTGAAGAATATCCGCATCACAGAGCGTTAGACGATAGTCTTTTAAGTGCAGAATGTTTTAAAAGAACATATGATATTGAAAAATTAGTTCCATTTATTAAAAGTTGTGATATTGATTTCTATGTTAGGTTATTATTCCATCCGTATGTAATCAAGGATAAAAACGACCCATTAATTGATAAAAATTTGTTTAACTGTTTTTGTGATATATGCGGTGGGGAAGTTCATGTTAAAAAGAAATGGAAATTTATGAATCAATCATTCCGAGGAGTTTTCTACTGTGAAAATTGCAATCGTGAATTTAAGGTTAGTTTGCGTGTGAAAAAATTCTATGATTACATAGATATAAAACGAAACTATTCGGAAGTGATTCGTACAAAAGATAATAAAGTAACAGATGATCCAAAACATACAACATAAAAGACCTGCTCAAATTGAGCAGGTCTTTCTGTATATCTGTTTATTTATTTAATTACCCTTATTCTAATAATTCCGTTTATTTTCTTTAATGCTTCAAGAGATTCCGGAGATGCTCCTGTGTCAGAATCAATAACAGTATAAGCAAAGTCACCTTTAGATTTGTTAACCATATTATCGATGTTAACATCTTCATTAGCAAAAGCTGATGTAATTTTGCTTACAATACCTGAAATGTTTTTGTGCATTATTGTAATTCTATGCTTTTCACAAGTAGTCAATGTAACAGCAGGATAGTTAACAGAGTTTACAATGCTTCCGTTTTCAAGGAAGTCAGCAACCTGGTCAACAGCCATCATTGCACAATTGTCTTCAGATTCAGGAGTTGAAGCACCAAGGTGAGGAATAGCAATAACTCCGGGAGCACCGATAACTGCATCATTTGGGAAGTCTGTAACATAAGATGCAACTTTTCCGTTTTCAAGTGCGGAAAGAATACTATCGGTATCAACAAGTTCACCGCGAGCAAAGTTGAGAATTCTTACTTCATCCTTCATTGTGGAAATTGTATTTGCATTAATAATACCACGGGTTGTATCATTGAGAGGTAAGTGAAGTGTAATATAATCACTTGAAGTATAAATTACATTCAGGTCATCTGTCAATTTTACGTGATGGTTAAGTGTGATGCTCTGTGCAACTGAAAGATATGGATCATAGCCTATAACCTGCATACCAAGTGATGCAGCAGCGTTAGCAACAAGAATACCAATAGCACCAAGACCGATTACACCAAGAGTTTTACCTTTGATTTCAGGACCGGCAAATGCACCTTTACCTTTTTCAACATCTTTTGGAACAGTATCACCATTTCCTTTTAATGTTTTTGCCCAATCAATAGCAGGGATAATTTTTCTTGAAGAAAGGAAAAGACCTGTAAGAACAAGTTCCTTAACCGCATTTGCATTTGCACCGGGTGTATTAAAAACTACAATACCGGATTCACTGCATTTGTCAATTGGAATATTGTTAACACCTGCGCCTGCACGTGCAATTGCGAGCGTGTTTTTTTCAAATTCCATATCATGCATCGATGCAGAACGAACAAGAATTGCATCTGGATTTGACATTTCAGTTGAACAAGTATATTCATTGCTAAAACGGCAAAGACCGGTTTCAGAAATTTTATTAAGTGTAAGAATATTATACATTATACTATCTCCTTATGAATTTGCTTTTTCGAATTCAGCCATAAATTCAACAAGCTTTTCAACACCTTCAACAGGCATTGCGTTGTAGATGGATGCTCTCATACCGCCAACTGAACGGTGACCTTTAAGGTTAACAAAACCTGCTTCAGTTGCTTCTTTAATAAATTTTGCATTAAGCTCTTCACTATCTGTTACGAAAGGAACATTCATAAGTGAACGGTCTTCGGGACGAACTGTACCTTTGAACATTTTGCTATTGTCAAGGAAGTCATAAAGAATTTTTGCCTTCTTAATATTTCTTTCTTTAATTGCTTCAAGACCACCCATTTCCTTGAGCCATTCCAGAACAAGTTTACAAATGTAAATTGTATAACATGGGGGAGTATTATAAAGTGAATCGTTATCAGCCATAATCTGATAGTTAAGCATTGTTGGTGTAATGTCTCTTGCTGACCCGAGCATATCTTCACGGATAATACAAATGGTAAGACCTGCAGGAGCAACGTTCTTTTGCGCACCGCCATAAACCATTGCAAATTTTGAAACATCAATTGGTTCTGAAAGGAAGCACGATGAAATATCAGCAATAAGTGGAACATCACCTGTGTCGGGAAGTTCGTGATAGACTGTACCGTAAATTGTGTTGTTCATACA
>JAZNIQ010000005.1:0-3268 GCA_045577555.1 Candidatus Fimenecus sp. | reverse complement strand
TCAGAAATAAGGCGTTCAACCATATAGTCCGACGGAATGATAATATCGTAACTTACTCCGCCACCTGAAAGCTTTGAGTACATATTTTCATTGGACTCAAATGTGGTATAGTTAACATCGCAACCTGTAAGCATTTCAAACTGTGTTATTACGTCAACCTGCTCATCATCAATATATTCACCCCAGTTGTAAACATTGAGGGTTGTACCCTGTAACCCGAGGCTTTTATAATATTCAATAACTTCTGCAGAGAAGATTTCGTCCTGAGCAGATACAGGAATAGCAAAGGCTGAAAATACTATCAATAATGCAATAGTAAAAGAGAAAAACTTTTTCATCATTTCTCCCCCTTTTTTGCTCTCTGCTTTTTATCAGAGCGGGACTGTGCAATATTCATAAGTATAAGAAGAATGAACATTGCTCCGAAAATAAGGGTTGAAAGTGCATACATATCAGGCTTTACACGTTTCTTTGTCATTGAGAAAATATGAATTGGCAAAGTCTGAAAATCAGGTCCGTTTGTAAAGTAACTGATTATGAAATCGTCAAGGGACAATGTGAAAGCCATAATTGCTCCTGAAATAATTCCCGGAAGAATTGCAGGAAAAACAACTTTGAAAAATGCCTGAATAGGAGGACAACCCAAATCCTGTGCCGCCTCATAAATTCTGTTATCCGACTGACGAAGTTTAGGCAATACGGAAAGAATTACATATGGCAACTGGAACGTTACATGGGCAATAAGAATTGTCCAAAAACCAAGAACATCTCGTTTGTTAAACATTGAACCTGCAAAAACGAACAAAAGCATCATAGAGATACCTGTAACAATTTCAGGATTCATCATCGGGATATTTGTAACTGTCATCACCGATGACTTGATGTGCTTATTTCTCATGGAATTAATACCAACTGCCGCAAGAGTACCAAGTACAGTTGCGATTATGGCAGAAATTACTGCAAGAACAACGGTGTTTTTAAGTGCATCCATTGTAACTTTATCATGAAAGAGTTTTTCATACCACTGCAGAGAAAATCCTTCAAAAACATATGTGCTTTCAGTTCCGTTAAATGAGAACACCATCATAACAACCATTGGTGCATAAAGAAAAATGAAAACGAGTGCTAAATAGAATTTAGATAAAAGAGATGTTTTTGTCATATAAGCACACCTCCGTCATCATCATTGTCTGTGAAATAATTAAGCACACCAAGGCAAATCAAAATCATAACCATAAGCACAAGTGAAAGTGCTGCACCAAGGTTATAGTTATACGCTGTCTGAAACTGACCTTCAATAACGTCACCAATAAGCGTAATCTGTCCGCCACCCAATTTCTGTGTAATATAAAATGTACTTACACAGGGAACAAATACCATAGTTACGCCACTTGCTATACCCGGTACTGAAAGCGGAAAAATCACCTTGCGAAGACAATAGAGTTTATTGCAACCCAAATCCTGTGCCGCTTCTACAAGTGAATTATCCATTTTTGAAAGCGCGGTATATAAAGGCAAAATCATAAAGGGTAAGAAATTGTAAACCATACCCAGAATAACAGCACCGCCTGTATTAAGCATTTTAAATGGCTCTATGCCGAAAACACCTAAAAAGCTGTTAATTACGCCTGATTCACCTAAAATGGTAATCCATGAATAAGTACGAATAAGAAAGCTCATCCACATAGGTAACATTACAAGCATTGTAGCCACACGCTGAAAAGAAGCCTTAGTCTGTGCAAGTGCATAGGCAAAAGGATATGCAATCAAAAGACAAATTACAGTTGCAACAGCACCATAACTGATTGAGAGAATAAAAGTTGTTGTATAATCTCCAATCTGCATAATATTGTCAAATGTAAAATTGCCGTTTGAATCAGTAAAAGCGTAATACGCTACCATTATGAGCGGTGCTACTATAAATAACACCGACCAAAGCATATAAGGTGCATTTAGCATCTTCTGAAGGAATGAGGACTTTTTCATTATTCCTCACCCGCCTCGGAAAGTTCATCGAATTCGTCACTGAACGAACTGTAATCACCATAAAGTCCTGAATATTCAGACTTTTTCATAATATGCATTTCGTCAGGCTTGATTGAGATGCCGATAACATCTCCTACCTCACTTTTTTCAGTTGTCTGAATCATCCATTTGAAATTATCGATGTCAACAATAATCTCATAGTGAACACCTTTGAAAGTAACGGATGTAACTGTACCCTGTAACATACCGTTTTCAGGTGCAACCACATCAATATCCTCAGGACGAATAACAACGTCAACAGGTTCGTTATGTTTAAAACCCTTGTCAACGCACTGGAATTTAATACCGTTAAATTCAACGGTGAAATCCTCTTTCATAACACCGTCAAGAATATTACTTTCACCGATAAAATCGGCAACAAAAGCATTTTTAGGCTCATTATAAATATCAAGAGGAGTTCCGATTTGCTGAATAACGCCACCGTTCATAACAACTACTGTATCGGACATGGAAAGTGCTTCTTCCTGGTCGTGAGTAACATAGATAAATGTAATACCCAATTTCTGCTGGATATTTTTAAGTTCAATCTGCATATCCTTACGGAGTTTAAGGTCAAGAGCACCTAAAGGCTCGTCAAGAAGTACAACACGAGGATTCACCGCAAGAGCACGGGCAATGGCAACACGCTGTTGCTGACCGCCTGAAAGTGAATCAATTTTTCTTGGCCCAAAGCCTTTTAAGTTTACAAGAGTAAGCATTTCACTTACCTTTTCTTTAATATCCTTTTCCTTCCACTTTTTAAGACGAAGTCCAAATGCAATATTCTCATACACATTAAGATGTGGGAAAAGGGCATAACGCTGAAAAACGGTGTTCACCTGACGCTTGTATGCAGGAACACCATTGATATTTTTTCCTTCGAAAATAACATCACCTGAATCCTGCTGTAAAAAACCTGCAATTATACGCAGAGTTGTTGTTTTACCACAGCCCGAAGGACCGAGTAAGGTAATAAACTCACCATCACGGATATAAAGGTTAATGTTATTGAGTATTTTTTGATTGTCAAAGCTTACGCTTATGTTTTTGAGGTCAATAATAACTGGATTGTTTTTCAATTATGCAGCCCCTTTCCAACCGATAGATATAGTTGGGATTTGACGATTTAACCGTAAACCGCCCCACCCTAATTGGTATAGAATAAATATAATGAAAATTTACAAAAAAGTCAATGATTTTGACAAAATTCCTTAATTTTTTTGGCTTACAATGGCTGATAATT
>JAZNIQ010000004.1:0-3708 GCA_045577555.1 Candidatus Fimenecus sp. | reverse complement strand
GTATGTTTCAACCGTATTGAAACCTGCAAGTTTTAATTTTGTAAGTCTGTCTTCCCAATATTCAGGCACAGTACGGAAATAGTGCATAGCACCGGAATAGATTTTGATGGGTTTACCATCCATATAGAATTCTTTATTCTTTATTTCAAACATATGTAAACTCTCCTTTTGGGAAACATTAATAAATTTCTAATGTATTTGCATATTCCTGAATTATGTCAAGAATAAGTTTTTCGTTTTCATCAAAAACTGCATCACAATCTTCAATTTTCTTTTCCGTTTCTTCGTTTTCCTCGTTAACGAGAACGACGTAATGTGAATATGCTGTTTTTAAATTTTCGCAAAGAACAGGTGGCAGTTCATTTCCGATTTTTTCAACTGCTTTCTCAACTTCACCGCAGAAAGCGATGTTTATGAAAAAGCGTGTGTGACCACCTTTTTTGATTTCCCTATAGTAAGTCATAAGAGTGCTGTAAGGCGCAGGCACTTCTTCAAGACGCCACAATTCCCACAAATAATCTAATTTTTGCTGTTCTTCTGAAACAGGTTCCTTTTTCTTAAAATTAAATAATCCCATAATTTATACCTCAATCTTCTTTCTGAAAAACCAGTGATATTTCTGTAAGTTCACCTGTTCCACGTGTTTCGATAGGGAGATATCCGCAATACTCCCAACCGTTTTCAATATATTCGGCAACAGTTTCTTCGCCTTGGGCAAAAGTGTTTGAGGTTCCTTTACCAAAACCGAAACCACTAATGCTTGAAGTAATTCTTACAAATTCAACTTTTTTCATAATATTATTTCCTTTCGATTAAGCACACACATTCTATATGGTCGGTATGAGGAAACATATCGACTGGTTGGATTTTGCGTACTTTATATCCGTTTTTACTTAAATATATTAAATCTCTTGCCAATGTTTCAGGGTTGCAACTAACATAAACAACTTTTTCAGGGTTGAGTTTCACAAGTGAAGATAAAAATGGTATATCACTTCCCGCACGGGCAGGGTCCATGATAACGGCATCAATCTGCTCGTTGTTGTTTGCAAGGTCAACCATGAATTTTCCTGCATCAGCGGCATAAAACTTAATATTTTCAATGCCGTTGAGTTTCGCATTTTCTTTAGCATCTTTCACGGCGTCTTTGTTGATTTCAACACCTAAAACGCTTTTGACATTTTTACTTGCAATAAGTCCGATTGTACCTGTACCGCAATAAGCATCAATAATTCGTTCCGTACCTTTGAAATCAGCATATTCAAGTGCTTTGTTATAAAGAATTTCTGTCTGAATCGGATTAATCTGATAAAAAGCTTTTGGTGAAATTCGAAATTTAAGTCCGCAAAGTTCTTCTGTTATTTTTCCGTCACCGAAAAGCACTTTGCTTTTGTCACCCAATACCATACTTGTAAATTTATTGTTTACATTTTGCACAATGGTTGTTATTTCCGGGTGACGACCAACAAGTGCATTGATAAACGAGCGTTTTGACGGGATTTGTGGTGTGGCAGTGACAAGCACCACCATAATCTCACCGCTTTTAAATGCAGTTTTTACAAGTACATGACGTAAAAAGCCCTGACGTGTATTTTCGTCATATGGTTTCAGTTTAAAACTTTTTAACAGCTTCTTTACTGTATTTGCAATCTCATCAGCCTTGGGGTCAGTCAGCATACAGCGTTCAATGTCAACAATTCTGTGCGTTGAAGATTGATAAACACCTGCAACAGTCTGACCGTTTCTGCCACGTCCAAAAGCATATTGTGCCTTGTTACGATAATTGTAAGGTTTTTCCATACCAATAATTTCTTCAATATGGCAGAATTTACCTAAAAGACGAATGACTTTTACTTGTTTATGCTTTAGTTGTTCTTCATATGTAAGGTTTAATAACTGACATCCACCGCATTTTTTTGCATGCGGACAGATTTGTGATTTAGTATTCATAGATTATCCTATCTTTTTTCCGTTTTTAATTTCAATCTTTCCAAAGAACGGTACTTTTATATATCCCGTAAAAGTGTCACCGTTTATTTCAACTGAAATATCAACATTAACTTTACCCATAAGGTCAATTTCTGCTTTTCCTGAAAGACAGTTTCCTTTTTCCTTAATATCATATACTCTGAAATTCGGAAGTTTTTTTAAAGAGGGGACAGTAACAGAAAAAACATACTCACCATTGTTGTCGCTTATTTCTACGATGGCATTTCCGCTAATCATAGAAGTTTCAATGTCACCCGTCCATTTTCCTAAACCTATCATCGAGTTTAACCTCCGAACAACTTGTTATTTATACAATTTTACCATTTAACTGTGTGAAAGTAAAGAAAAATAATATAATTAAAGTTCAAAGAATTGACACTTTTCGTTGACAATGTTTATCAATAGGAGTAAAATAAAAAGGAATATAATATGAGGTGTATTGTATGAAAAAATTATATGAAAGAATAAAACCGCATCAGATATTGTTCTTCATTATGGATATTTTTATTGTGAATGGAGCGTATTTCCTGTCAATGTTTTTACACAGACAGTTCTCCTTCGATTACTCCATTTTCAGATTCCTTGTAATGAGAATGCCATATGTAACAGTAATCTATATAGTATTATTTCTTCTCCGCAAAACATATAGCCACTTGTGGAAATATATGGGATTTTATGATGTAATCAATCTCGGCATGTGTGCCTTGGTCGGCACTGGAATTTGTTGGGGCGTTGATGCAGTCGGTGAAAAATATGTAATTATGAAGGATTTTAATTTCCTTTTTGATGAGATGCCACTGGTAGTTTATGTTGATGCATTTATGTTTATTTGCTTCTTCGCCATTGGTATGAGGTCTTTGTATAGGGCTCATCGTACACTTATGACAGATTCCCACAGGCGTCGTGCCAATTCAGGTAAGCGTATTATGATTCTTGGTGCAGGTGATATGGGTAACTCAGTTCTTCACGAAATGAGTCTCAGTCGATATAAATTCGGCAATCCTGTTGTTATTGTTGATGACGATATCAAAAAGAGAAATATGAGAATCAACGGAATCCCTGTTAAAGGTAAGTTGGAAAATATTCCTGAACTTGTTAAGAAGTATGATGTTAATGAAATCATTTTCTGTATTCCGTCAGCATCTGCTGAAAGAAGACGTGAAATTTTTGAAATTGCAATGTCAACAGGTTGTAAACTTAAGCGTGCTCCGAATATTGACGAACTTGGTGGCGTGAATAATACGAATAAGTCATATTCTGAGAGAATCAAGCAGGTGGATGTTCTTGACCTTCTTTCACGTCCTGAGGTTAAGCTTGACCCCGATGTTTGCAAATACGTTACTAATGAAACTGTGCTTGTAACAGGTGGTGGCGGCTCAATCGGTAGTGAGCTTTGCCGTCAGATTGCAAGATATAACCCTGCAAAAATCGTTATTTTTGATATCTATGAAAATAATGCGTTTACATTGAAAAATTCATTGGACAGACGCTATGGCGGTGCTCCGCAGATTGAAATCCGTATAGGTTCTGTTCGTGACCTTAGAAGACTTCGTGAAATTTTTGAAGAATTCCAGCCATCATCAGTATTCCATGCAGCAGCGCATAAGCATGTTCCACTGATGGAGCATAATGTCTGCGAAGCGGTGAAGAACAATATCTTCGGTACACTGAATACGGTTGAACTTTGTGAGAAATACAATGTTAGCCGCTTTATGATGG
>JAZNIQ010000003.1:0-4310 GCA_045577555.1 Candidatus Fimenecus sp. | reverse complement strand
GCTTGGCCTCCGACTTGGTCACGGCAGAGTTGAATATATTTCAGCTCTTGCGGTTTCTTTTGTTGTTTTGCTTATGGGCATTGAACTTTTTAAAAGTTCAGTTGACAAAATTACAAACCCCGTGCCTGTTAAATTCAGTTGGGTTTCACTTATAATTCTTGTCATCAGTATCCTTTTAAAACTATGGCTTGGTTTTTTCAATAAGCATTTGGGCGAAAAGATTAATTCCGCACCTATGATTGCGGTTATGAAGGACAGTTTCAGCGACTGTCTTGCAACAGGGGTAGCGCTTGTTGCAATTATTGTTTCCGCCTTTTCGGATATAAGCATTGACGGATATTTAGGCATTATTGTTGCAGGTTTCATCTTCCTTGCAGGTTTTAACATCCTTAGAGACACAATGGCCGACCTTTTAGGCAAACCTGCTGACCGTGAATTTACTGAAGAAATCGAGAAAAAAATCCTCTCCTATGACAAAATTGTGGGTGTTCACGATATGATTGTCCACGATTACGGTCCTGGACGGAAATTCGCTTCTGTCCACGCGGAAGTTTCTTCAAAAGACGATATAATGGAAATCCACGATATTATCGACCTTGCAGAACGGGATATTCTCAATGAATACGGTATTATTATTTCCATACACACCGACCCGATTGTAACGGACGACGAAAGAATTAACGAGTTAAAAATGATGACCGTTAACATTGTCAAGGAAATTTCAACGGAAATGTCAATTCACGATTTCAGGGTGGTTGATGGTCCAACACATACAAATCTTATTTTTGATTTGATTACACCCCACAAATTCTATTTAAGCAACAATGAAATCATACATACAATTGAAGAGAAATTGAGCAAAATAGACGAAAGATATTTTGTTGTAATAACGGTTGAACACTCTTTTAACTAAAAATAAAATTTTTGTCGATTTGCTCTTGAAAAAGACACGAAATATAGTAGAATATATATACAGGTTTATTAATATTTTTGCGGAGGTTAAATTATGGCAGACAGAGAAATTACCACAATACCAAACGGGCCTCTCGGTATTATTGCTTTACCGGGATGCGAAGAAATGGCTGAAAAGATTGACCGTTATCTTGTAAAATGGCGTTCACAACAGGATTCAGAGCACAAGACAACAATCGCTTTTTCAGGTTATGAAAGAAACACTTACATTCTTAACGCTACATTCCCCCGTTTTGGTACAGGTGAAGGTAAATGTACTCTCCACGAGTCAGTTCGCGGTTATGATATTTACATTCTCATTGATGCTTTTAACCACGGTGTAACATACAAAATGTACGGCAAAACAGTTCCAATGAGTCCCGATGACCATTATGCAAACCTCAAAAGAGCAATTTCTGCAATTGGTGGTAAAGCAAAAACAATCACTGTTATTATGCCAATGCTTTATGAAGGCAGACAGCACAAGCGTTCTTCAAGAGAGTCACTTGACTGTGCAGTTATGCTTCAGGAACTTTGCCTTGATATGGGTGTTGATAACATTATTACATTTGACGCTCACGATGCCCGTGTTCAGAACGCAATTCCGCTTCATGGTTTTGAAAATGTTTCCCCTGCTTATCAGATGATTAAAGCACTTGTAAACAATGTTGATAACCTTAAACTTGACAAAGAGCACACAATGATTATTTCACCTGACGAGGGTGGTATGAGCCGTTGTATGTTGTATTCAAACTATTTAGGGCTTGACCTTGGTATGTTCTACAAACGTCGTGACTATTCAAGAATTGTTGACGGCAGAAACCCGATTATCGAGCATCAGTTCCTCGGCTCTAACATTGAGGGTAAGGATGTTATGATTATTGACGATATGATTTCATCAGGTGAATCAATGCTTGACGTTTCAAGAAAACTTAAAGAACTTGGTGCAAACAGAGTGTTTATCTTTTCTGCTTTTGGTCTTTTCAATGCAGGTCTTGATTCATTTGACAAGGCTTACCGTGACGGTCTTTTTGACAAGGTATTCACTACAAACCTTGTTTACCGTATGCCTGAACTTAAAAAGCGTGAATGGTATTGCGAAGTTGAACTTTCAAAATATCTTTCATACATTATTGATACACTCAACCACGATAAGTCAGTCAGCAAACTTCTTAACCCAGCTGACAAAATTGAAGTTCTTCTTAAAAAAGCAGGAATCAAATAATTTACAAAGCACCCTACGGGGTGCTTTTTTAGTGTGTAATTCGAAATTTAAAACACAGTCTTTTCAATACAAAAATTTTACAATATATGACAAAAAATATACCCGACACAATGTTAATTAACAGTTGAAAATACCATATGATTTGTTGTATAATATATTTCGTAATAAAATGTGTTATATTTTATGGAGGTTATTATGAGAAACATCAAAGTTATTAACAGCGATTGGCTCTTTTCAAAAAGCGCTAAATCTGTTCCTGCAACTCTCCCTGCTGACTGGGAAGCACTTAATCTTCCTTTCACATGGAACGGCAAGGACGGTCAGGACGGCGGTAATGACTATTACAGAGGCACTTGCTATTTTGCAAAGGAAATCAAAGCTGACGATATGCCCGAGGGCGAAGTTAAATATCTTCAGTTTGACGGCGTAAACTCATCCTGCGTTGTATATTGGAACAACAAGGAAATCACAAAGCACGACGGCGGTTATTCAACTTTCCGTGCAGAAATCAAAGATGTTAAAGACACAAACTTACTTGTTGTTGCAGTTGACAACTCTGCAAATGACAGAGTTTATCCACAGAACGCTGACTTTACATTCTACGGCGGAATTTACCGTGATGTAAGTGTTATTGGTGTTAACAAAAACCACTTTGACCTTGATTATTACGGCTCACCCGCTATTATGGTTACTCCAAAAATTAAGGGTGCTGACGCCGAAATTGAAATTGAAACATTCTTTAAAAATGACGACTGTAAAGTACGTTACGAAATTATTGCCGACGGTGAAGTGATTGCTTCAAAAGAAGATGATGACGACACAGAAATTGAAATCAAGAATGTTCATCTCTGGGACGGTCTTCGTGACCCTTACCTTTACACAGCAAAAGCAACTCTTATCTGTGACGGAGTTGAAGTTGACCAGGTTTCAACACGTTTCGGTTGCCGTACATTTAAGATTGACCCGAATAAGGGCTTTATCCTTAATGGTCGTGAATATCCTCTTCGCGGTGTATCACGTCATCAGGACAGACCGGATGTTGGTAATGCATTAACACCAGAAATGCACAAGGAAGACCTTGAGCTTATCCTTGAAATGGGTGCTAACACAATCCGCCTTGCTCACTATCAACATTCACAGGTTTTCTATGACCTTTGTGATGAGGCAGGTCTTGTGCTTTGGGCAGAAATCCCATATATTTCAAGCCATATGCCAACAGGTTACGACAACACAATATCACAGATGAAAGAACTTGTTGTTCAGAACTACAATCATCCGTCAATCGTTGTGTGGGGACTTTCAAACGAGATTACTATTGCAGGTTCAAATCCTAACCTCATTAAAAACCATAAAGACCTTAACAATATGGTTCATGAGATGGATAAAACACGTCTTACAACTATCGCAGCTGTTTCAATGTGCGATATCAACGACGAATATGTTCATATTTCTGATGTACTTTCATACAACCACTATTTCGGTTGGTACGGTGGAAATACTGATATGAACGGTCCTTGGTTTGACGATTTCCATAAGAAATATCCAAACAAACCAATCGGTATTTCTGAATACGGTTGCGAGGCACTTGACTGGCACACATCAACTCCTACTCAGGGTGACTACACAGAAGAATACCAGTCATACTATCACGAAGAACTCATTAAACAGATTGCTGACAGACCATATCTTTGGGCAACTCATGTTTGGAATATGTTTGACTTTGCTGCTGATGCCCGTGCAGAAGGTGGCGAAAACGGTATGAACCACAAGGGTCTTGTAACATTCGACAGAAAGTACAAGAAAGATTCATTCTATGCTTATCAGGCATGGCTTTCAGACAAACCTGTACTTCACATTTGCTCTAAGAGATACATTGACCGCGTTGAAGATGTAACAAAAGTTACTGTTTATTCAAACTGCGACGAAGTTGAACTTTTTGCAAACGGTGTAAGCGTTGGTAAGCAGACAAAGGGTAAATACCCATTCTTCTATTTTGAAGTTAAAAATGAAGGCACAACTGAACTTAAAGCAGTTGCAGGTGGTCTTGAAGATGTTGGCACAATCAACAAAGTTGACACACCTAATGAAAACTACATAAGTCGGATCGTAGCCATGTCGTTCTGTGAGCCAAGGA
>JAZNIQ010000002.1:0-5047 GCA_045577555.1 Candidatus Fimenecus sp. | reverse complement strand
CAAGCCAGATGTCATATCTGTTAAAAATCTCGTCGGTAAAATAATTATCAAGCCAATGTTTGTTTGCATAAATACAAACGTAATAGCCATAACTTTCCATCTTTTCGCAAAAGGCTTTTGCAATCTGTGAAACTCTTTCTTTGCCCAGAGATGCAACATTGGATTCTTCCATATCAAATGCCACGGGATATTCAAAGGTCTTACCTTTGATTACGGAATAGCAAAGTTCCGCCTCGTTTACCGCCTCAGCAGGTGTCCGTGCATATGAATAATGATATGTTCCTACAGGGATTCCCACTTTTTTTGCATTTTCATAATTAGTTTCAAAAAGGATATCCACATTACCCTTGCCCCATCCGAAAGTTGAACGAATCATAGCAAACTGCACACCGTCACTTTTTACGAGAGGCCAGTTGATTCTGCCCTGCCATTTTGAAACATCTATTCCTTTATATATCATATTTCCCTCCTGTTTTGTCATCAAATTATTGCACGAAGTGTGCTGTACATCTGCGTTCCAAGTTCTTTATATCCGTCCTCTGTCGGATGAACATGGTAAGCCATATTATTCACTACATCAAGTGAAGCGTTAAATGGTGATATATATACATTTGTAATATCACTCAAATTCTCTTTAAGTGTGGTAATCACATCAAGATTTGCCAAGTAAGTATTTCTTCTTACTCTCCATGGTGCCCTGATAGGAATTGCACCGGATTGCTTTGCCCTTGCGAAATTTTCCTGTTTTACAGAGCAAGGAATAATCAGATTAAGAACAATTTTACTGTTTTCATCATACGAATGAATATTTCTCACCATTGACTCTATATATGAAAGATATTCACTTTTTGACGTATTTGCTTGTGAATCAGAATTTGCTGAAAACATATCATTTATGCCAAGCTGTAAGAACACACAATCTACACCTGAATAACCTTGATTTGTCATATAGTAACTAAAATCAAATTTGTTTGTGCCGGCTTTTGCCGTATTGTAAAACTCATTTACAACACGCCCGCTTGACGCCGATTCCGTTTCACAATACATTTTAGCATCCCAACCGCCACGACCTTCGTGCTGGTTTATGTCTTTATCGTCATCGGCATTTCTTGTACCAAGCAGGGTCAATGAAAAACCATCATTTTCTGCAAGAGAAAGCATCTGTCTTGTTTCAACACTTGCATTGACTGTACTGTCCCCGATAACGAGAACTGTAACATTTGTTTTTTCACTTGTATCAACCACATTAAACGTGAAAGTTTCTTTATTGAGTTGGTTATAATAATGGTCATAAATTGAAATAGTGACCGTGAGTGTTCCCGACTGTATAGGTGTGTATTCCCAACGGTCCGAATATAATTCTCCTGAATTTGCAGGTGTTGTTACTACATTTACATACAAATCATCAAAGTTATAATCTGCGATATTATGAAAATAGATTTTTATTGGTTGATTTACAAAGGCATACATTGTTTTTGGAAGAGCCAAGGCTTTATTTTCATAAACAGCAAAGCCTTTTATATTTTCTTCCGTAATAAACCCTGTGTCATTCTCCAACTGTGAAAGTGCTGTGGGAACATTATATTCAGGTAGGTTTTCTTTAGTTATAAATCCAACATCGTTTTCAAGTTCAGATATTTTTCGCGGAACATTCTTTACATCATTCTTCAATAAAAGTGTATATCCGTATTCAGCATATTCGCTACTGAATGTCGTTCCTTTTTCAACCATAACATTAACAAGCACATCATCACTGTATGACACTCTCACAAAGCAGGCACCCTCGGGTATGGAGTAAGACAATATCCCTGAACTTGCAGAAGAATATGAGCCATCAATAAATTGCTTATCTTTATCATAAGCATAAATACGTGATGTTCCTGTCACATTGAGTCGTCCTTGCGGATTTGAACGTGCCTGTGCAGACACCACAAGGCTTTCGCCAAAAGTTACTGCCATAAACCCCGTTGTGTTCCAGCCTGTTTTCACAGTTTCCTTAACACCATTTACACCTAATTGAATGTTTGTCAGGAAATCCGAATCAGACTTATTAAGAATATTTGTTGACCATATTTTCTCAACAAACTCACCAAAAAGGTCTGTAACAAATTTTTCTGTTACATCACCGTCGTCACCTCTGTCACCTTTATCCCCCTTTTCACCCTGAGCACCTTTTTCGCCTTTGTCACCTTTATCCCCCTTAAAGGTGTTAAGTCTTATTGCCTCAAGCAAGGCATTTACGGAAAAGTCATTTACTTTTGCGATGGAGTTGTCTGTATCTGGTGAATAGTCAAAGGTAAGGCAGAATTTCTTTGGTTTTATTACCTGTATAGTGTTACCATCAGTATCAATGCTTACGATATTGAAGTAACACTCAACCCCCTTTAATGAACTCATAGTAACAGGAATCATATATGAAACTGTATTATCCTCACAGGTCAGATCCAGATATTCTGTCCTGACTTTTGTACCCAGCAAAGACCGATATTCAATATAATATCTGTAATCTCCCACATAGTCAGGAGCAAGGTTGAACACAAGTGTTGTTGCATTATGTTCCCACATAACACCTGCATTTTCCGTTATTTCTTCGTTATTGCCGGGAATTATATCAATAGAAATAATTTTATTTTCCATTAAAATCTCCTTTTATTTATAATATGATTTTAATTTTGATGCGGCTTCTTCGATTTCTCGCTTGATTTCGCGGAATTTATAAAGTCTGCTCTCCAGTTCTTTGACCGCATTGTAGTCCCCCGACTCTTTTGCCCTTTTAATATCCAATTTACATCTGTCAATAAAATGTTGTTGCAACACAGCGTGCTTTTCATATTCCAGTCCTAATTGAAATAACGACATATTTTCAGTTTTCAAATTCTTCCTCCGCATAAATTCCCGTTTTGATTTGTGTTAAAAGCGCCTGTGTTGATGGTGGTTTGACTGCATCGTTATAAAATAGTACATATTTAAGTGACACATCAAGCTTATTTCTTATTACATCAATTGCCCGATAAAAAGCCGAACGTGATATTTGGTGTTTTTTTACAATTTCATCAACAGAAATTTTATTGCACCAATAATCCAATGCCAGATTCTTCTCTTTTTCTGTCAATTCGTTATTCATAACCTGTCTGACCGTGTCAAAAAGTTTTTTTCGTTTGTTATAAACAAGATATCTGACACAATTTTCTGACATTTTTGAATCAATAAATTCAAAATTTTCCGTGAGGTAAAAATAATCCTCTGTTGAAATTTTTTGTATCTGCTCATCGTTATAAATCATAAAACTCCCCTTTCAGAAAAAATAAAAAACGCATATATTCACATATACACGTTTCATCGAACATTTGTTCGCCTTGCAATTATTATTGTAGCGACATTTTATAAAGTTGTCAAGAGAAAATTAAAATTTTATCCGCAAAAGGACATATCAAAAATCGCAATAAAATACAGCTTAACCCAAATCTTTATATCAAAATAATTACTGATAAGATTGTGATGTGTAATTTTGCGAGGGGAATTTTCGAAAATTTTGTTTCAAAACCGCAGGCAATACTTTGTGTATTGCGAGGATTTTGGGACGAAATAACGAGAATTCATCCGCAAAAGGACATATCAAAAATCGCAATCAGTAATTATATAATAAAAAAGACGGAACATAAAGTTCCGTCAGATTTGTGTTTGTATTAACCAAAGAGCATTCCTGCAAGCCATCCGATAAAACCAAGAATTGCATCAATAATCTTTTCAAAAAATGATGGTAGGTAGTTATCATCAGGAAGAATGTCAGGAATTCCGGGAGTGTCTGTAACTCCTAAAAGCTCAAATACGGCACCCGCAACTTCATATGCCCTGTCTGTCCCAACTGCCAATGCAGCATCTTCAACTGCAATAAGTGCTGTAGTTTTGTCAACTGCACCTGATGTTACATCAGCAACAATTGTTGCTGCAATATCAGCAAGAGCAGTTTCTTCATCAGAAAGAAGCTCTGTGTAATATGCAGTCCATGCAGCTTCATCTGTAGGGTCAACCGGTTTTTCTGCTGCAAAAGCAGGGATACACATTACAAAAACCATCATTAATGCAAGTAATACTGAAAATGTCTTTTTCATAATAAATAATTCCTTTCATTATATATTTTGGAAAAATTAAGGAAACGAACCTTATTTACCCATTAATTATACTCAAATAGTTTTTGAAAATCAACAACTTTAAGATAAAAAAATATTTTTTTACAAATATTAAACATTTTACGTTATTTGTGAATATTTTCTTTCTGTTTATTTATGCTAATAAATGTAAAACTATAATCACGGAGGTGAAAAAATGCTTTTTGGTAAAAAGAAACAGCAGGAAAAGGTAAAACAAACCCGAAAAGAAATCGAAAAAATCAGTGAAGAAATTGCAAAAATCTGGAATAGTGAAGATAACGCAAAACAATTTGATGTGAACGGAAGTTACACAGGAAATCCCGATGATGCAGAAGTACCGGTACAGGATGCGGATGACCTTTAAGCTGTTCACAATGCGTAGTTCGTAGTTTTAAGTTGTATTAGGGTATTACGCGAGCCGAAATTAATGAAGGTTTGCGGAAAAAGCAACCGAAAAAGAAACAATTTCCAAAAAAGGCTTGATTTTATAGGATTTATATGGTATATTTCTTATGGTAAGAATATCCGTATTGACAGAGAGTGGGGCGACCCGCTCTCTTGAATTTATTAGGAGGTTTTATGAAAAAGAACACAGCTTCCGTGGTTTGGGATATTGCCAAACCGATTGCTGACGAATTAGGTCTTATTCTTTGGGATGTTAAATTCGTCAAAGAGGGTGCCAGATGGTATCTTCGCATTACAATTGACAAGGAAGACGGCGTTGGTATTGACGACTGTGTTAATATGCATCATGCTATTGACGGACCTTTAGATGAGGCTGACCCCATTGAGCAGGCTTATAATCTTCAGGTGCAGTCACCGGGAAGTCGGATCGTAGCCATGTCGTTCTGTGAGCCAAGGAGTTGATTTATGACATTGTCTTCCTAAGCCCGCTT
>JAZNIQ010000001.1:0-2926 GCA_045577555.1 Candidatus Fimenecus sp. | reverse complement strand
TGGCTCACAGAACGACATGGCT
Organism: Candidatus Fimenecus sp.; assembly: GCA_045577555.1. Lineage (GTDB taxonomy): Bacteria > Bacillota > Clostridia > Oscillospirales > Acutalibacteraceae > Fimenecus. The sequence continues at coordinate 2,904 of JAZNIQ010000001.1, read as the reverse complement.
ACGATCCGACTTTGCCTTTGGTACGGTGAAAATCAAGCCTTAAAGAATATAAATATATCTATTCCCGAAAAAAGCATTACAGCCCTTATCGGCCCTTCGGGTTGCGGCAAGTCAACATTCCTTAAAACCCTTAACCGTATGAACGACCTTATACCTTCGGTAAAGATTCAAGGTGAGGTTTCATATAACGGCAGAAACATTTTTGGTAAAGATGTGGATGTAAACGAGCTTCGCCGTGATGTGGGTATGGTATTTCAGAAGCCTAATCCATTTCCGATGAGTATTTATGACAATATCGCTTACGGGCCACGTACTCACGGAATCACAAGCAAGGTAAAGCTTGATGAAATTGTAGAAAAAGCGCTTAAAGATGCCGCTATATGGGATGAAGTAAAAGACAGACTCAAGAAAAACGCTCTCGGTCTTTCAGGCGGGCAACAACAACGTCTTTGCATTGCCCGTGCTCTTGCAGTAGAACCCAAGGTTTTGCTTATGGATGAGCCAACATCGGCTCTTGACCCGATTTCCACTTCACGAATTGAAGAACTTGCATTGCAATTAAAAGAAAAATATACTATAATTATAGTAACTCATAATATGCAGCAAGCAGTTCGTATTTCAGACAATACGGCGTTCTTCCTTCTTGGTGAATTAATTGAAGTTGATGAAACAGAGAAATTATTCTCACAACCTAAAGATAAACGCACAGAAGATTATATTACAGGAAGGTTTGGATGATATGAGAAGCAGATTTGATGAACAGCTTATATTGCTTAATAAAAAAATGACACAGATGGGTGCTCCCTGTGAGGAGCTTATTGCTTTTGTTGCAAAAGCACTTCTGAGCGGAGATATTGAAGGAGCAAGGGAAGTAAAGTCACGCGGAGAAGAAATTGACCACATGGAAAGAGAAATCGAAGCCATTTGTTTAAGACTTCTGCTTCAGCAACAACCTGTTGCAAAAGACCTTCGTGTAATTTCGGCAGCTCTTAAAATGATAACTGATATGGAGAGAATCGGTGACCAGGCAGAAGATATTGCAGATATAATTCCTGTTCTTAACGGCAGAACAGGTGCCGAATTTGCTGATTTCAAGCTGATGGCTGAAGCAACCTGTAAAATGGTAACGGACAGTATCGATGCTTATGTAAGACAAGATGTGGAACTTGCAAAAGATGTTCTTGTACATGATGATATAGTTGATAATGCTTTTGGCAGAATGAAAGATACGCTGATAGAAATGATTGCAGAAAACAATGTATACGGTGAATATGCTATAGACCTTCTTATGATAGCAAAATATTTTGAACGCATCGGTGACCACGCAACCAACATAGCAGAATGGGTTGAATTTTCTGTAACAGGCGTTCATAAAGGAGAGTAAATTATGATTTGGTGTGTAGATGACGACAATACTATCCGTGAAATTGAGGTTTACACTTTAGAGCAGACAGGCTTTGAGGCACGCGGCTTTGCTGATGGTGTTTCTATGCTGGAGGCACTTAAAACTGAAATCCCCGAGCTTATCATCCTTGATATTATGATGCCTGAGCTTGACGGGATTGAAGTGCTAAAAAAACTTCGTTCAGAGTCAAACCATAAAGATATCCCCGTTATTATGGCTACTGCCAAAGGAACGGAGATGGACAAAATAGGCGGATTGAATATGGGCGCAGATGATTATCTTGTTAAGCCCTTCGGCGTTATGGAAATGGTTGCCCGTGTAAAAGCTGTCCTTCGCCGTTCAGTAAAACAGACTTCATCCGATGATATAACCGTCGGCTCTATTACTCTCAAAGATAAAGAGCATAAAGTATTTGCTGACGGTAAAAAAGTGGAGCTTACTCATAAAGAATTTGAAATGCTTAAACTCCTTATGAAAAATCCCGGTATGGTATTTTCAAGAGATAAACTGATGAGTGAAATATGGGGAACGGATTACATAGGTGAAACCCGTACTGTTGATATGCATATCAAAACTCTCCGTCAGAAGCTTGGCAGTGCAGGCAGTCAGATAAAAACCGTAATCGGTGTGGGCTACAGATTGGAGAATGAGATATGACTAAAAAAATATTCCACTCCATTTTCACCGTAGCTCTCGTTGTTCTTCTTGCAAGTATAGGCATTGCAACAAGCTTTCTTTATGACTATTTCAACCGTTCACAGCAAAGTCAGTTAAAAGCAGAACTCGCTCTCGTTGCTGATACAGTCAACGAGGTGGGTGTTGAATATTTTGATAATTTCGACTCCACTGTATTTCGTTTTACTATTGTTTATGCTGACGGCACCGTACTTTATGATACCCAGGCCAAAGCAAACGAAATGGAAAATCACGCCGGAAGAGAAGAAATTATTGAGGCTTTTGAAACAGGTGAAGGCAGCTCGGCAAGAAATTCCGAAACTCTGACAGAAAAGACCTTTTATGAAGCTGTTTTACTCGAAAACGGAGATGTTCTTCGTATCTCGGTAAGTCAGCTTACAGTTGGTGCTCTTATTCTTGGGATGATTCCTGCAATTTTCACCATTATTCTTGTTGCAACCGTTGTCGCCATTATACTTTCTCTTGCAATGGCAAAACAGGTTACAGAGCCGCTTATGAATCTCGATCTTGAGCATCCTGCCGACAATGTCGCTTACGAAGAACTTACACCGATACTTACAAAATTACACAAACAGCACAGGCAAATAAAAAAACAGATGGAGTCAATCCGCAGAAAGTCAGATGAATTTGAGCAGATTGTGGCTTCTATGAACGAAGGTCTCGTTCTGCTCGATGAGCATGCTATGGTTCTGAGTATGAATCAGGCGGCGAAGAAGATTTTTTGTGTAAACAAAGATGCAAAAGGCGACGATTTCCTTTTATATGACCGTACGAGTAAAATGAGCAGGATTATATGGGAAGCA